>JAICQE010000063.1 GCA_025938035.1 Vicinamibacteria bacterium | reverse complement strand
TCCCCGCCGTTACTTCTTGGGAAGAACGGTGTCCTTCAACTGTTTGGCGATACGCGCCTTGACAACGGTCTTGGCGGGAATCTTGATCGCCTCGCCGGTGGCCGGGTTGCGGCCCATGCGCGCCTTGCGCTTCTGCACGACCAGCTTGACCATGCCCGGCAGCACGAACTCGCCCGAGCGCTTGAGCTCCTTCTCCGCCAGTTCAGTCAGCGCATCGAAGAATTCGCGTGCCTGCGTGCGCTTCACCTCGAACCGCTCGGCGAAGTGCGAGAACAATTCTGATTTGCCCATTCTCCGGGCTTCTGCCATCACGTCCCCCCAATGCTGGTGCGCGCCGACGATTCGGCCGCGTCGCAGTTGCGCGCGCGTCTGAACTGCTGCGGAAACTCGCGAGAAATCGCCGTAATGCTAGCGCGCACGTGATCGACTGTCAACGAACGCACGCGCAAGACACAGGGATTTCCTTAGCAAAGTGCTAGAATCTGGCACCGATGTCAAGCACGGGGCCGCTGGAGACCTTTCCCAATCCGCGTCCCGAGCGCGACTTCGAGATCGCGATCAGCTGCCCGGAGTTCACGTCCGTCTGTCCCAAGACCGGCCTCCCCGACTTCGGCGAGATACGCATCACCTACGTGCCGGGCGACCGCTGCATCGAGCTGAAGTCGTTGAAGTACTACATGATCGAGTTCCGCAATCGCGGCATCTTTTACGAAGCGGTGACGAACCAGATCCTCGACGATCTCGTCGCCGCCTGCGCGCCGCGGCGGATGACCGTCGTCGGTGATTTTTCTGTCCGGGGCGGCATCAAGACCGTCGTTACCGCGTCCTACCCGGCGCCGACGATCGCGTAGCTTCCGCCTCGCCGACGATCGCGTAGCTTTCCGCCTTCAGGTGGAAGGAAGGACATCAGCGCTGACCCACCGCATCCCCATCGAAGCGCAGCTCGACCTGCACCCGTTTGCTCCGCGCGACATCGCCTCAGTTGTCGAGGAATACATCAACGCGGCGCACGAGGCCGGACTGGGTGAAGTCCGGTTCATCCACGGACGCGGCAAAGGCGTCCAGCGCGGGATCGTCCAGCAGGCGCTCGACCGTCATCCGCTGGTCGTCGAGTTCTGGGACGCAGCGGAATCGCACCTCGGCGCCACCGTCGCGAGGCTGAAGGGCAGGTCGGTCTAAAGCTGGCGACGTACGCAATTACTGCCGTTCGGGCGCTTCGCCCGGACTGCAGTTTCCGCTATTCGCAGGCCGGACACCTCGCGTAATACCAAGATTTCTCGCCGGAACGCCGTCTGCAGTCCGCTCCCGCCATGGGTGCATCCGTTCCGCGCCGTGGCGATGTCGTGCGAATCCGCGACGAACGATGGACCGTCGCCGAGACATTGCCGTGCGACACCGCCACAGTCCTCACGGTTGTCGGCAGCGATCGAACGAATCGGGGCAGCCGTGCGCGCTACCTCCTCCCCTTTGAGCCGTTCGAACGTCTGCCTTCCATCAACACCACGCGAGTCGTCTCCCGGCGACGCTGGCGGCATCTGGCCCGAACGGCGCTCGCAGAAGCCACGCCTGCCCTCGACTCCCTGCGCGCGGCGGTCAAAGCCGACGTCGCCGTCCTCCCCTATCAGCTCGAACCGGCATTGGCGGTCGCCGGCGGGCAGACGACGCGAATCCTGATCGCGGATGAAGTCGGCCTGGGAAAGACAATCCAGGCCGGGCTGATCATCGCGGAAACGCTGGCGCGGCGGGGAGATGCGCATGTGCTGGTGCTCTGCCCGGCTGGGCTGCGCGAGCAGTGGCAGGACGAGCTGAGCGGACGGTTTCACGTCGCCCCAGTGGTGCTCGATTCGGCAGCCCTCCGGCGTCTGCCGCTCGTCGACGGCAACCCGTGGGCCGCGCATTCGCTGGTGCTGACTTCCACGGACTACATCAAGCGCCCCGAAGTCATCCGCGCCCTCGAACCGGTGGTGTGGGACCTGCTCGTCGTGGACGAGGCGCATGGCATCGCGGGGGCGACGGGACGCCATGAGGCGGCCGCGCTGCTGGCGCGACGCTCTCGCGTGGTTGTCATGCTTTCGGCGACGCCACATTCCGGCGATGAGGCGGCGTTTGCGCGCCTCACATCCGTGGGCGATCTGGAACACTCGTTTCCGCTCTGGGTCTTCCGCCGGACGCGCGCCGATGTGTCCATTTCGGCCACCAGGCGCACGCGGTGGCTTCGCGTCCGGCTGTCAAACGTCGAGAGCCAGATGCATCGTGCCCTGATGGCGTACGTGCGCCGCGTCTGGCGAAAACCCGCATTCGCCGCCGCGCGACTGGCAATGATCATCCTGACGCGCCGGGCCTGCAGCAGCGCTTCCTCGCTGGCGAGAACGCTGGAGCGCCGCCTGGCGCTTCTCGACGCGTTCCCGTCTGCGGACGGCCAGCTCGACCTCCCGTTGCACCTGTTTTCAGAAAACGACGACGAGCCGGCCGCGGACGTTGGCGCCCCGGGGCTGACGGACCGCGCGACGGAACGACGCACGCTCGAAGCCATTCTGGCGCTCGCGCGGGGAGTCGTCGCGTCGGAAAGCAAACTGCGCTGTCTCGAGCGGCTGCTCCGGCGATCGAATGAGCCCGCGATCGTGTTTACCGAATACCGCGACACGCTGGGCGCCCTCCAGCGTCAGCTCGCCGGCCTGGACACGTGCGTGCTGCACGGTGGCCTGACCGCCGCGGAACGATCACGGGTGATCCAGGAGTTCGCCGGCGGGGCCCGGCGGGTGCTGCTGGCAACCGATGCGGCCAGCGAAGGGCTGAACCTCCAGCAGCGGTGCCGGCTGGTGATTCATCTGGAGGTTCCGTGGACCCCGACGCGGATCGAACAGCGTGTCGGACGTGTCGACCGCATCGGTCAGTCCCGCATCGTTCACCAGCTGCATCTGGTGGCAAGAGAGACGGTTGAGGAAACGCGCGTGGTTCGCCTCGCGCAACGCCGATCGCATATCTCGTCCGCCTTCACCAGTCTTGCCCGGACCGCGCCATCCGATCGGGAGTCGGCCGCATACATAGTCGGCGGCAGCCCGCTGCCCCGATTGGCCTCTCCGTCAGCGTCAGCGTCACCGGGCGTAGTGGCCGGTGACCTGCGTGAGCGTGCGGCGGCGGAAGCGGCACGTCTCGGTACAGCCCGGCGGCTGCTCCCTGCGGATGTTTTTGGCGCGGGCGCGCAAGTCCGTCCCTTCGTGACGTGTGGACGGCGCGCACCGCCTTCGCATGCCTGCTGGGCCCTGTGGGTCGAGTTCGCGGACTCCGAGGGTCAGCTGTTATGGGAGACGCTCATCGGTGTCAGCGGAGAGCCTGGCTGGACCAGGCAGCGGCACCGGGACGAGATTCGCCGGCTCGTGGATACCTCATGGAAACAGGTTCAAGAAGATGCCGGCATTCAACATCGAGGTTTCATGCAGCTGTTCCCGGACTCGCTTCGCGCATCGATGGCACTGGCACTCGAACGGGAACACGCTATCGCGCGCGAAATCGCGCAGCGTGGCGCACGCATGGCGGTGAACCTGCTCCAACCCGGGCTGTTCGACCGTCGCGCGGAAAGGCAGGCGGCAGCCCAACGCGAGGTGGTCGATAACGCGTTGGCGCATTGTCATGCCAGGCTCGCGGAGTTGCAGCGACAGCATGCCGCTGCCGCCGCGCTTCGCCCGGCGTTCTCACTGATTGCGTGGTAGCCATCGTTCCCGGGTTGACCGGACGGCTGATCTCTTCGTCCTTCGCTTACGACCTGCTTCCAACGCTCGACGGCTATGTCCCTGTCCCCGCAGTATCGGCCAGAGCCATCGCACGAGCGGTCGATTCGTCGGTTTCGACGCTCGGTCCTTCGTCCGGCGTGCGCGCCATCACGGACACGCTCCTCGTTCCTCTCCTTCGCGCTCTCGGATTCGTGGCCGCGCGGCGGATCGCCGATTCCCAACGGTGCGTGCTCAGTCTGGTTCCGGCCGTTCCCGCTGAAACGGGACAGACGACCGCCATCGTCGTCGGCTACAACGAGCCACTGTCCTCTGCCTGGCGCGAGGCTGTCAGGAGCGGTGTCGGGGCGGACGCGAGGTGGACCTTCTGCTGCAACGGAATGGCGCTGCGGCTCGTTGACTCCCGCCGCACATGGTCGAGGGACTATCTCGAGTTCGATGTCGGCGTTCTCGGCGAAAGCCAGCTGACTCAATCGGCGCTCTGGAGTCTTGTCCGCGCCGAATCGCTCTCTGCGCCACAGCCGCTGCTCGAGCGCGCAATCGCCCTTTCGGCCAGGCACGGCCTGGACGTGTGCCGTGCACTCGGCGATGGCGTCCTCGAGGCGCTGCAGGAGCTGCTGGCGGCGCTCGCCCTCCGTACGCGACGCCGCTACACCCCTGACGTCCTGTTCGAGCATTCGCTGACGGTGCTCTACCGAATCCTGTTCCTCCTCTTCGCGGAGGCTCGTGGCCTCGTGCCGGTCTGGCATCCGTTGTACCGCGACCGCTACAGCCTCGACTCTCTCGTCACGTCACTCCTGCGAGGCCAGCCGTCCTGCGGGTTGTGGAAGGCGCTGCAGGCGATTTCGCGGCTCGCCCACGCCGGCTGCTGCGCCGCTGAATTATCGGTGACCGCCTTCAACGGCCGGCTGTTTTCACCCGCTCGGGCAGCGGCGTTCGATCGTACCCCTGTGGACGACGCCGTTCTGACGAAAGCGATCGTCGCGGTAGGTACGACGATGCGGGGCGGCTTGCGCGCACGCATCGCCTACCGCGACCTCGATGTCGAACAGCTTGGCGCCGTCTACGAGCGTGTTCTCGACTATGAGCCGCGCGCCACAGGGAACATGCTGGCTCTCGTTCGCGGCGGGGAGGTGCGCAAGGCGACGGGAACGTTTTATACCCCGCGCGCTATCACCAGCCATCTGGTGAGGCGGACGCTCGAACCATTGGTGAATGGCCGGACCGCGGAAGCTATCCTCGACCTTCGCGTTCTCGACCCGGCAATGGGCAGCGGCGCGTTTCTCGTCGCCGCCTGCCGATACCTCGCTGCGGCCGCCGAGGGGGCCCTGATCCGCGAGGGCCAATGGCAGCCGCACGACGTCACGGCGGCGGACCGTGCGCTCCTGCGACGGCAGATCGCCTCGCGCTGCCTCTTCGGCGTCGATCTGAACCCGATGGCGGTTCAGCTCGCCCGCCTGTCGCTGTGGCTGGCGACGCTCTCGGTAAACAAGCCGCTCTCGTTTCTGGATCATCACCTGGTCAGCGGCAACAGCCTGATTGGGGCACGACCGGACGATGTCCGCCGGCAGCCGCCCGGGAGCGGCAGCCGCGGGCGCCGCCACGAGGCGCTCCCGCTGTTCGATGCGGAGCATCTATCGCCTGTACTCGCCGAAAGCGCGGCGATAAGAAACCGGATGTCGTCCGAGGCCGACGACTCCGCCGCGGTGGTTCACCGGAAAGAACAGACGCTGGCGGCGCTGGCGGCACCTGACGGCGCGTTGCGGCAATGGTGCCGTGCACTCGATCTCTGGTGTGCCGGCTGGTTCTGGGAGCGCGGCGCCGCCCCCGATCGGCAGGTATTCGGCGAGCTCATCACACAGCTGCTGGATGGCCCGTCGCGGCTGCCGGCGCGGATAACGGCGCCGCTTCTCGATCATTCGGCGGCAATCGCTGAACGTCAGCGCTTTTTCCACTGGCCACTGGCGTTTCCGGAAGTGTTCTGTGGAGCCGATGGAGCGCCGCTGCCTGACGGCGGTTTCGACGCTGTCATCGGTAATCCGCCGTGGGACATGGTGCGTGGCGACAGCGGCGCGGACGAGTCCCGGCGCAATCGTCGCGCGGAGGCTCGCCGGCTGACCGGCTTCGTGCGCGAGTCAGGCGTGTACCACGTCGAGACGAGAGCGCACGCCAATCGATATCAGCTGTTTGTCGAACGCGCCCTGCAGCTGGCCCGGCCCGGCGGAAGAATCGGGCTGGTGTTGCCCGCCGGAATCGCGAGCGACGCCGGCGCAGCCCCGCTGCGGCGGTATCTCTTCGATCGGGCGGCCGTCGACGAGATGACCGGACTCGACAATCGCGAGGCCATCTTTCCGATCCACCGCGGCGTTCGATTCGTCCTGTTGACGTGCACGGCGGGTGCGCCGACGTCCACTATCCGCTGCCGGTTCGGTATTTCACGCGCCGAATCGCTGGAGCACCCTGACGCGGAGGACGGCCACAGCGTCACGCTGACGCGCGCCTTCCTGTCGCGTCTGTCCGGAAGCGACGACCTTGGCGTTCCGGAGCTGGCGGGTGACGCCGACCTGCGGCTCCTGGAACGTATCAGCGCCGGTTTCCCGCGCCTCGGATCGCCGGACGGCTGGAACGTTCAGTTCGGTCGCGAGCTCAACGCCAGCGACGACCGCGACTGCTTCGCGCCGTATGCCGCCGGCTCGCCCGCGCGGCCCGTCGTCGAAGGCAAGCAAATCGACCCATTCCGCGTTGATCTCGATCGGTCGCGTCACCAGCTGAAGACAGCCGCACCCGATCGCGTCCCGCGCCGCGCACGCCTGGCCTACCGTGACGTCGCCAGCGCGACGAACCGTCTCACCTTGATTGCCGCGATCATCCCGGCACGCGCGGTGACGACGCACACGCTGTTCTGTTTGAAAACGCCGCTCTCCCTCGACGCGCAGCACGTTCTCTGCGGCCTGCTGAACAGCTTCGTCGCGAACTATCTCGTGAGGTTTCGGGTGAACACGCACGTCACCGCGTCGCTGGTTTCGCGGCTGCACGTTCCGTTCGTGCGACACGCTGACCCGGCTTTTCTGCGTATACACACTCTCGTACGAGAGGTTGTCGGGAGCGACAAGCCGGAGAAGACGGATGAATACGTGGAGCTGCAGGCCGTCGTGGCACGCCTCTATGGACTGAGCTCACAGGATCTCGAACATGTTCTCTCGACGTTCCCGCTGCTACCTGAACAACTCCGCGCCTCAGTCCGCCACGAATTCGACCGCGCTCACTAGAACATGGGCCACGGAGGCACGAAGACACGGAGACGTGAATGCTTTACGGCGACGATGACACGAACGCGTTAACTGACCGAGTCATTGCGTGCGCCATCGAGGTGCACCGGGAGCTCGGCCCGGGACTGTTGGAATCGGTATATGAAAGGGCACTCTGCATCGAGTTCAGCCGTGCGTATCGAGTTCAAGCGTCAGGTTGGAATCCCGCTGTATTACAAGGGTGAATTGCTTTCGGAGCACCGCCCTGATCTGATCGTTGCCGAGCGAATCATCGTGGAGGTGAAGAGCGTGGAAACGCTGAATCCGGTACACACCGCGCAACTACTTACCTACTTGCGCGTCTGCCGAATCCGGGTCGGATTAATCTTGAACTTCAACAGCGCCTTCATGAAGCAAGGAATCCGTCGTCTGATGCTCTAAGTATCGGCCTCCGTGCCTTCGTGTCTCCGTGGCATTCCGAGTCCTGCAAAGGAAAAGCCTATTTGCCGGACATCCACTTCGCCGCCATTGCCGCGCGATCGATAGTGGCCCCGCGCAGGTAGACGGACGAAATCCTCCGCGTATTCGTAATGTCGTCGAGCGGATTCGCATCGAGCACCACGAAGTCGGCGCTCTTCCCGGTCTCGATCGTGCCGACGTCTTTCACGCCGATCATCTCCGCCGCGTTGCGGGTCGACGCCACGATGACCTGCGCCGGCGTCATACCAGCCGCCACCATGTCGGCCATCTCCACGTGCGGCCCCCACGGAGTATTGCCGTCGGTACCCATGGCGATGCGGATGCCGGCCTTGTTCATCCGCGCGAGATTGCGCCCCTGCAGCGCAAATGTCTGCTGCGCATCCGGACGATCGGTCGCCGCGGCCTGGAGCTTCTGCAGCTCGCCGGCCGGAATCGACGCGCTCAGCCAGCTCATGTCCGTCTTCACGCCGCGGTCGGCGAGATTCGGCACGACGATAACGCCCGGCCGCTGCTTGAAGAGCGCCAGCAGCTCGTCGTCGACGTCTCTGTCTCGAACGCCGTGGGCGAAGGCGTCGATGCCGGCTTTCATCAATCCCTTCGCATCGTCGAGATAGAAGATGTGCGCGGTGACACGAAGACCGCGGCGATGCGCCTCCTCGATGATCGGGCCGAAAAGCGCAGGCCCGAGCTTCGGATACTTGCCGTTGCGATCGTCGACCCAGATCTTGACGATGTCGACTTTTCGAGCGGCGAGCTCCTGGACCGCTTTACGGCCTTCGTCAGCCGTCTGGATCCAGTACGGGGCCTCGTTCCGCCCAGGTTCGGGCATCGTGATGCCACGTCCGGCGGTGAAGAACCGGGCGCCGTTCGGGATCACCTCGGCGCGAATCTGGAACGCCAGGTCGCCGGCGTCCTGTCCAAGACTCATCGCGGCGCCGACGCCGTAGTAGGCCCTGCGCTGCAGATCCGCGACCAGTCCGTCGCGCGTGGTGCTCAGGTGCACGTGCGAGTCGAGGAGCGCGGGAATCACCGTCTTGCCGGCGAGATCGACACGCGCCGCGCCGGCCGGCACCTTGACGGCGTCCGCACGGCCGACCTGTGTGAATCGCGTGCCTTCGACAACGAACGTGGCGTTCTCGATCGCGGGGCTACCGCCGCCGTTAATCAGCCGCGCGCCCTGAAACACCGTGACGCGGGTGGCGCCGGTCTGGCCAAACGCCACAACCGCGGCAGCCACAAAGGTAACGAGGACGAGGAGGGATGTTTTCGAATCGCGCATAGCACTCTCCAGGCGCGACGGATCTTATGGCAAAGGCCGCTTCAGCGTCGACCTTTCAGCGCGAACCGGCGAATCGCCTGCGCCAGGCCGGACTCATCCTGGTGGCCGGTGACGAGCCATCCCGGGCGCTTCATCCCGTCGACGGCGTTCGCCATGACGACCGGCGTCCCCGCGTATTCGAGCATCTCGAGATCGTTGAAGTTATCGCCAACGGCCATCACCTCGTCTCGATCAAGCCCGAGTTGCGCGGCGCGCCACGCGAGCGCGCGGCCCTTGGTCGCGTCCGGAGCGGTGATGTCGACGAGCGAGAAGTCGCGATGAACATACTCGGTCAACGAGACCGCGAAATCACGCGCGTCGCGCCGAAGCGATTCCGTCAGCGAACGCATCGCGACGGCGGCGCCGTTGAACATCACCGCAATCGGATCTTCGACGAGTGCCTGTTCAAGCGGTATCACCTGTCCGATGAGATGCTGATTCCGGAGCCAATAGTGCTTCCGTCCGGGATGTTCCCAGTTCATCGTCTCGAAAACAATCTGGTTCGCGTCGTCGCGATCGAAGATGAGGGCGGCGTGATCGCGGTACGGGTGCGTCGCCGCGAGGATGCCCTCGGCGACGCGTCGATCGAGCAGCCTGCGCGCGAGGACGACGCCGTCCATTGAGCGCTCCACCGCCCCGCTGCTGACGATGAGCGTGACGGCGGCAGGAAGCGGATCGGCGACCGGGCGGGCGAACGGATAGCTCCGGCCGGTGACAAGCGCGACGTGAATGCCGGCAGCGACGGCGTCGTGGATGGCAGCGCGATTGGCCTCCGGGAGATGACCGCGGCTGTCGAGCAGCGTGCCGTCGACATCGATACCGATCAGCCGAATCACGCGCGAAAAGGGGCGAAACAGCGGATCGCCGACCGGTGACGCGTAACCAACCGAGTTACGATAAGAAGGTTATGAACCTGGAGCAGTTCGCGGGAGTCAATGCCGCGTACGTCCTCGAGCTCTACGAGCGATACCGGCAGAATCCCGAGTCCGTTGATCCAGAAACCCGCAAGGTATTCGAGAGCTGGACGCCGGAAAGTCCCTCTGCGCCGCCGACCCCGGCGGCCGGTGTCGATATCAGGGTCGTCGTCGGCGCGGCCAACCTGGTCGAGTCGATTCGGCGCTATGGCCACCTTGCGGCGAAGCTCGATCCGCTTGGATCGGCGCCGGTCGGCGACCCCTCGCTCTCGCCGCGCGCTCATGGCATTACCGAGGAGGATCTGAGGCGGCTGCCGGCGTCCCTGGTCGGGGGTCCGATCGCTGAAGCATCGGCGAACGCGTTCGACGCCATCGAGAAGCTGCGCCGGATCTATTGCTCGACGACCGGATTCGATATCGCGCAGGTCTTCGTGCCGGAAGAGCGCGAGTGGCTGCGCACTGCGGCGGAATCGGGCAGGTTCCTGCCGCCGATGGACGAAGGCTCTTCGGCCGCCCTGCTCGACCGTATCACGCAGGTCGAAGTCTTCGAACGCTTTCTGCATCGCACGTTTCCCGGCAAGACCAGGTTTTCGGTCGAAGGGCTCGACATGCTGGTGCCGATCCTCGACGAGATGATCTGCGGCGCCGCCGACAGCGGCACGCGTCAAGCGGTCATCGGCATGGCGCATCGCGGCCGGCTCAACGTGCTGGCGCACATTCTTCAGAAGCCGTATTCGCAGATCCTTGCCGAGTTCAAAGACCCGGTTGCCGCGCGCACGCTGAGGGTCGATCTCGGGTGGACGGGGGACGTGAAGTATCACGCCGGCGCACGAACCTCCGCTCCACGCGGCCGGATGCATGTCACGTTGGCGCCCAACCCCAGCCATCTCGAAGCGGTGAACCCGGTGGTCGTCGGGATGGCGCGAGCGGCCGGCACGGTCGCCAACGAACCGGGCAGTCCGCGATTCGAGGGCGCCAGCACGCTTCCAATTCTGATTCATGGTGACGCGGCCTTTCCAGGACAGGGCATTGTCGCAGAGACGCTGAATCTCTCCCGCCTGGCCGGATACGACACCGACGGCACGATTCACGTCATCGCCAACAACCAGATCGGTTTCACCGCCACGCCCGGCGAGTCGTACAGCACCAGCTACGCCAGCGGCCTTGCGCGCGGGTTCAAGATCCCGATCGTCCATGTCAATGCCGACGACCCGGTGGCCTGTCTCGAGGCGGCCCGTCTGGCCTGGGAATACCGCGCACGGTTCCGTCGGGACTTTCTGATCGACCTGATCGGATACCGCCGGTTCGGCCACAACGAGGGCGACGAACCGTCGTTCACGCAGCCGCTGATGTACAAGGCCATCGCCGAGCATCCGACCGTCCGCGAGCTGTTCGCCGGCACGCTGATCACGCAGGGAAAGCAGTCGCCGGAATCGGTCGAGGCGCTCGTGAAGAAACACTTCACGCGGCTCGAGAAGACGCTCGAATCGCTGAAGCCGGAGCAGGATTTCGTCCCGCCGATCTCCGAACCGGCGCCGGCCGGCGTCGCCGGCAAGACGGCGACCGGCGTTCCGTTGCCGCGGCTGAGGGAAATCAACGAGAGTCTGCTCACCGCGCCGGCTGGCTTTACGTTTCACAAGAAACTCGAACGGGGACGGACCCGGCGCCGTGCGGCGCTGGCGAATCCCGCGGCACGTTCCATCGACTGGGCGACGGCGGAGGAACTGGCGCTGGCGACGATCCTGGCGGACGGCACGCCTGTCCGCCTGACGGGCGAAGACGTGGAGCGCGGCACCTTCAGCCAGCGCCACGCGGTGTTTCACGACGCGGAAACCGGCCTGCAGTTCGTGCCGCTGCAGGATTTTCCGCAGGCCCGCGCGTCGTTCGAAATCCACAACAGCGCACTCTCGGAGAACGCGGCGATCGGCTTCGAGTTCGGCTACAACATTCAGGAGCCCGATCGGCTGGTGATCTGGGAAGCGCAGTACGGCGACTTCATCAACTCCGCTCAGGTCGTCCTCGACCAGTTCGTCACGTCCGGGCGCGCCAAATGGGGGCTGCAGCCGTCGCTGGTGCTGCTCCTGCCGCATGGCTACGAAGGGCAGGGCCCGGAGCACTCGAGCGCCCGGCCCGAGCGCTTCCTGCAGGCCGCGGCCGACATCAACCTGCGCCTCGTGAACTGCACGACGGCGGCGCAGTATTTTCATCTCCTGCGTCGTCAGGCGGCGCTGCTGCGCCGCGATCCGCTGCCGCTGATCCTGCTGACGCCGAAAAGCCTGCTGCGGCACCCCGCGGTCGCCTCGACACCCGCGGAGCTGGAAGAAGGACGATTCCGCTCGGTCATCGACGATGCAGATGCGCGGCCGCGGGCCAAGACCGTCAGCCGGCTGGTTCTGTGCAGCGGCAAGGTGTACGTTGATCTGATCAGCAGCGAGCTGCGCGCGAACGCCGACAAGATCGCCATTGGCCGGGTCGAACAGCTCTACCCGTTCCCCAAGCACGCGTTGGGTGAGGTCCTCGCCGGCTATCCGGCGCTCCGCGACGTCGTATGGCTGCAGGAAGAGCCCGAGAACATGGGCGCGTGGGAGTTCATCCGTCCGTTGCTCGAAGAGATGATCGGCGACAGGTGCCCGCTTCGGTACATCGGGCGCGCACGCAGCGCGAGCCCGTCGGAGGGTTCATCGGCGTGGCACCATCTGAATCAGAAGGTGCTGGTCGAACAGGCCTTCGATGTCGATATCGCGCCCACGGATCCGTCGATGGTGCTGTCAAAGGAAGTTCGGAGCCTCGCCGGCTCGAAGCGTTGAGCAATGCAAGATTCAAAATGCAAACACGGCAAGGCCGGCGCTTCATCACGCTTGCATTTTGCATTTTGCATTTTGCATTTTGAATTTCATCCATGACCAATATCGTCGTCCCGGAACTTGGTGAATCGGTCGTCGAAGCGCGCGTCGCCCGCTGGCTGAAAAAAGAAGGCGACCGCGTCGAGGTCGGCGACCCGCTCGTCGAGCTCGAAACGGAGAAGGTCGACCTGGAAGTGAACGCGGACAAGGGCGGCGTGCTTGCCAGCATCAAGCGGCGCGAGGGCGAGGACGTCAAGATCGGCGAGCTGCTTGGAGTCGTCGACGAGACCGCGGCGGGAGCAGCGGCGTCCTCCGGGAACGGCTCGAGCGGCTCCCCCGCCAAAACGGCGGCCCCGTCGGCGGTGCCGGCGGCAGCGCCGCAGACGGACCAGAAGGCGACTCCGACGGCGCGGCGAATGGCGCGCGAGCACGACGTCGACCTCGGTGCTGTCCAGGGATCTGGCGCGTCTGGACGGGTGATGAAGCAGGACGTCCAGGACGCGATGGCGAAGCCGGCAGCCAGCCCTCGAGGCGTGGCGTACGAGTCGAAGGAGGCGCCAGCCGCACGTCCGCGTGTCGCACCGTCACGGCCGTCCGGCGACCGCAGTGAGCGGCGCGAGCGCATGTCGAAGCGCCGAGAAACGATCGCACGACGTCTGGTCGAGGCGCAGCACAACGCCGCGATGCTGACGACGTTCAACGAGGTGGACATGACGGCGATCATGAGCCTCCGCGAACGTCGCAAGGAAGCCTTCAAGAAAGAGTACGGGGTCAGCCTCGGCATCGCCTCGTTCTTCGTCAAGGCCGCCGTCGCCGCGCTGCGCGCCTTTCCACAGCTGAACGCCGAGATTCAGGGCACCGACATCGTCTACAAGAACTACTTCGACGTCGGTATGGCCGTCGGCGCCGAGGGCGGCCTGGTTGTTCCGGTGATTCGGGACGCGGATCGGTTGTCGTTCTCGCAGCTGGAGCTGGCGATCCGTGGTTTCGCGCAGAGCGCCGCCGATGGCACGCTGACCCTCGACGATCTGAAGGGCGGCACTTTTACGATCACCAACGGCGGCGTTTTCGGCTCGCTGCTGAGCACGCCGATCCTCAACCCGCCGCAGGTCGGAATCCTCGGGCTTCACAAGATCCAGGACCGTGCCGTGCCGGTGAACGGCCAGGTTGCGATCCGGCCGATGATGTACCTCGCGCTGTCGTACGATCATCGAATCGTGGACGGGCGGGAAGCGGTGCAGTTCCTCGTGAAGATCAAGGAGTTCATCGAGGATCCGGGTCATCTCCTTCTGGAAAGCTGAGTGATGGTGAGACGTGTGTTTCTGGCCGGACTTCTGCTCGCGGCGTTCAGCGCGCCGGCGGGTGCGCAGCTGTCGCCGTACATTCCGCCGCCGGACCTGACATCGCCGCCCGGCGATGCCGCCAAGGCTGCGTCGGGCTTGATTTCGAAAGTGCTGACGCCCGGCACAGGCACGCGGAAGCCGGATGCGACGGACATCGTGACGGTGCACTACACCGGCTGGGTCGCCAGCGACGGACGGATGTTCGACAGCTCCATCGCCCGTGGAGCCGCCTCCACCTTCCCGCTCACAAAGGTCATGGCCGGCTGGCGCGAATGCGTTCAGCTCATGACTGTGGGCGAGAAGCGCCGATGCTGGATTCCCGAGAGCCTGGCCTACCGGGGCCAGGCAGGGCGGCCAGCCGGGACCGTGGTGTTCGACCTCGAGCTCATCGACACGCGCGTCAGCCCGACGATCCCGCCGCCGGACGTCAAAGCGCCGCCGGACGACACGAAAAAGACGGCCACCGGGCTCGCCTATCGCGTGCTGCGTCCCGGAACCGGCGCGCGCAATCCGGCCGCCTGGTCGAAGGTGACGGTGCATTACACCGGGTGGACGACCGACGGGAAGATGTTCGACAGCTCGATCCTGCGCGGAAAGCCGGTGACGTTTGAGCTGAGCGGGGTCATCCCCGGCTGGACCGAGGGCGTGGCCCTGATGGTCGAGGGCGAACAGACGCGGTTCTGGATTCCGGAAAGCCTGGCGTACAAAGGCGAGGCCGGTCAGCCGAAAGGCATGCTCGTCTTCGACGTCGAGCTGATTCGGATCGAATAAACCGCTTGATTCCGGCCACGGAGTCACGAAGACACGGAGATTCCTTACTCAACTCCGTGCCTCGGCGTCTCCGTGGCTGTCACTCCTCGGACATGTACGGATACCTGTAATCGCGCGGCGGCGCGAACGTTTCCTTCGTCGTCCGCGCGCTGACCCAGCGCAGCAGGTTGATCTTCGAGCCTGCCTTGTCGTTCGTTCCCGACGCCCGCGCCCCGCCGAACGGCTGCTGACCGACCACCGCTCCCGTGGGCTTGTCGTTGACGTAGAAGTTGCCGGCCGCGTGCCGAAGAGCCTGCGCCGCCTCGCGAATCGCGCCGCGCTCCCGCGCAAACACCGCGCCGGTCAATGCGTACGGCGACGTCTGATCGATCACTGAAAGCGTCTCCAGCCACGCGTTGTCCGCGTAGACAGAGGCCGTGACGACCGGTCCGAAGATCTCCTCGCACATCAGCCGGTAGCCCGGTTCAGGCGCCTGCACCAGCGTCGGCGCCACGAAATAGCCGGTCTCGTCGGACGCCGTTCCGCCCTCGATGATCGTGGCGTTTTTTCGCGCGTCCTCCAGGTACCCGGAGATCTTCTCGAACGACTTGCGGTCGATCACGGCGCCCATGAAGGTCCTGAAGTCCGCGACGTCGCCGACCTTGATCTCGCGCATCATCGCCACGACGCGCTCCGTGACCTCAGGCCACAGCGATTTCGGAACGTAGATGCGGCTCGCGGCCGAGCATTTCTGGCCCTGATACTCGAACCCGCCGCGGACGATGGCCACGGCAAGCTCCTGCACGTCGGCGGACGGGTGCGCGACGATGAAGTCCTTGCCGCCGGTTTCGCCGACGAGCCGCGGATAGCTCTTGTAGCGGGCGACGTTCTGGCCGACCTTCGTCCACATCGACTGGAACACGGCCGTGCTGCCGGTGAAGTGAATCCCGCCCAGGTCCGGTGAATCGAGCAGGATGTTCGAAATCTCGACGGCGTTCCCAGGGACGAAGTTGATCACGCCGGGCGGCATGCCGGCAGCCTCGAGCAGCTTGAGGATGTAGTAGCCGCTCAGCATCGCGCTCGACGCCGGTTTCCAGATGACGGTATTCCCCATCAACGCCGGCGCGGTCGGCAGGTTGCCGCCGATCGACGTGAAGTTGAACGGCGTCACCGCGTAGACGAACCCTTCGAGGGGGCGGTATTCGAGGGCGTTCCATGCGGCGCTGGTGCTGATCGGCTGCTCTTCGTACAGCTGCTGCGCGAAGTACGGGTTGAAGCGCCAGAAGTCCACCATCTCTGCCGCCGCGTCGATCTCCGCCTGGAACACGTTCTTCGACTGCCCCAGCATGGTCGCCGCGTTCATCGTCGCCCGCCACGTCGTGTTCAGCAGCTCCGCCGCGCGCAGCATCACGGCCGCGCGCTCGTGCCATGCCCAGCTGGCCCATTCGCGATGGGCCTCCGCCGCCGCGGCAATCGCCTGCTGCACGTGCTCCGGCCCCGCGGCGTGCCATTCGCCGAGCACGTGACGATGGTTATGCGGCATGACGACAGGCTGCGTGCGTCCGGTGCGGATTTCGCGGCCGCCGATGACCAACGGAATGTCGACTCGCTCCGCCGCCATCGTCTTCAGGCGCGCTTTCAGCTCGGCGCGTTCAGGAGAGCCGGGAAGGTATGACCGGTTGAAATCGTTGACTGGTGCGGGAACTCGAGGAATTCCAGAGAAGGACATAGGGTGGATATTACTAGGAGAGCAGGAATGCAGAATTCAGAATGCAGAATGCAGAAACAAACGCGATGATCGCCATCCGCCGCTTTGTGCTGATGACGATCGCCGTCAGTATCCGCACGATCGCGTCGGCCTCGCCGACGAGCTCGCGCACGGTCACAGGATCACCGAGTTCAAGCTCGCTGTATATGCGCAGCCAGTACCACGCCTCACGGGCTTCGCGAAGCGAGATCTCGACATCACGAAGGAATTCGCGTTTGGTGGAAGCAGCCTTCGCTTCCTCAAGGTTCGCACCTACGGCCGTACCTGCTCTCAGCAGCTGGTCGACGAGCGACCGAATACCAGGTCGCGGCGTCAGGCTCAACGCGAGGCGGGAGACTTTGCATCCGAACGCGAACGCACGATCACGAATGTCTTGGGCTGAATCGTTGGGCATGCCATCGGTCAATGCACGCCGATGGCCGAAGGACCACTAATCAGATTCCGGCCATTTTTTGAGTCTCTCGGGAATCACACGTTTCGAAGTACGAGATTTTTGCGACTAACAGCGTGAGTCTGCACTCTGAATTCTGCATTCTGAATTCAGAATTCAGATTTACGGCCTCGCCGGCTCGATATCCACCGCGATATTGCGCCACTTCTCCTGCTTGAATCGCATGAAGCTCAGCGCGGCGCGCGTGAAGTGACCGACGACGATGGCCAGCCAGATGTCGTTCGGTTGCAGGCCGCGCGCGGCCTGAAAAATCGAGCACAGTCCGAGGGGCACGAGCACCTGGGAGATCACGGAGATGAAGAGCGGGCTGCGGGTATCGCCGGTGCCCTGCAGCCCACCGGTGTAGCTCAACGCCACGGTGATGAACAGTCCCGATACGCTGAGGAATCCCAGCAGCGAACCGCCGATGGCGAGAACAGTTGGATCCGTCATGCCGAACACGGCGAGCAGATACTGAGGCACCAACACGAACAGCGCTCCGATGACCGCGGCCACGCACAGCCCGACCTTCGCCGCGACGCGCACGCCGTCAACGGCCCGTTCCGGATTGCCGGCGCCGAGATTCTGGCCGGCGATTGTCGCCGAGGCGCCCATCAAGCCGACCGACGTCCAGGTGATCAGCGAGAAGAGTTCCGTATAGCCGACGGCGTATGCGGCCTGCGCCGCGGCGCTCTGCTCGAGCGATCCGATGAAGCGCAGCAGCAGCACGCCGCCGACGTTCATGGCAATGCCCTGCACCCCTGTCGGCAGGCCGAACCGGAAGAGCGACCGGATGATGGTGAAATCCGGCTTCAGGCTCATCCCGGGCTCGAAGTGAATCACCGAGTGGGGCCGCGTGATGCGCCAGATGCCGTAGACCGCCACGATCGTGCTGCTGGCAATCGTGCCGAGCGCCGCGCCGAGCGTGCCGAGCGCGGGGATCAGCATCACGTTGAAGACCACCGTCAGCACCGTCATCGCGACGCCCAGCCGCAACGGCGTCTGCGGGTCGCCGGCGGCTCGAAACGCGCCGCTCAGCATGAAGAACATCATCATCCCGAACATGCCGAGGAACATCGCCCGCAGGAACGGGAGCGCGTCGGCGCGCACCTCGGGCGCGGCGTTGACGAGCGTCAACAGCAGCGGCGAAACGAAGTAGCCGATCGCGGCGAGCAGCACCGAGCATCCGGCGGCGGTGAGGAAGGCCTGATACACCGTCCGGTTGACCTTGTCCGGCTGATTGGCACCGGCAAACCGCGCCACGAGCACGGCCATGCCGGTGAAGACGGAGCTGATGAAGACGATGACGACGAGGATGATCTGCCAGCTGACACCGATGGCCGCGTTGGCGGTGTAGCCAACGAAGTGCCCGACCATCGCGTGGTCGATGATGCCCTGCAGTCCGGCAATGACGTTCTGCAGCATCGTCGGCCACGCGAGCTTCCAGACGGCGGGACCGATTGGACCTTCGATGATTGATCGATCGAACTTTCTGGGTTGGGAAACGCCTTGAGCCACCGGATGCGGAAGTGTACTACGCGGCCCCTGGCACGGTCGTTTACCCTGGAGCCGGCACGGTTTTGTGCGACGTGCGCCGTCGTACGATTGAGGCGACCGTAGCATCACATGGACGAGCATCCGGTCCGCGCGCGGCGAACAGGAACTCCAGCCGGACCCTGTCATCGACGCATGCAAACGCGACGTCGACAGAACGCTCATCCGCGAGCAGCTGAGGCGGTCGATCGACGAACGAGTCAGGAACATGATCGCGGCGCTGCGGCCCGAACGATCTTGAGGCGATCGCCGAGCTCGAGGCACTCCTGGAGGAGCGCGTCGGCGGTGACTAGCTCGATGCGATCAGCGCACCTGGATTGGAATGGCCCGGGCCTGCCGCGGCCGATCACCCACGTTCGCGGTCGCTTCGACGTGCAGAACGTATGCCCCTGACGCGACGCCGTTCAGCGGTATCTCGAACAGGAAGCCGTAGCCGTCCTGTTGACGATTCATCACTGCCGATGATCTCTCATCGGAGACGCTGTGCACGGCTGCCCCGGCCGGGGTGCGCAGCTCGGCACGCACCGTAACGGTGTGTGGATTCGCATCGGTGATGTTGTCGTATACCTCGGCATAGATAGCGATGCGATCGGCGACGGTGAACTCACGCGTCGCGGTCATTGGTCCGGGCATCACTTCCGCCAAGGCATTCTTTCCGGAAGAGACATGGAGGCCGGATGTTTCCACCGATGTTAAGGAAATGCCGCTCAGCGCCAGTGGACCCTTTGTGAAATCGGGCACCTCGAGGTCGTAAAGAACACTTCCTGAGCGGCGCCCGACCTGCGCAATGCCGAGACGAAGTTGGTAAATGCCCGGCCGAAGTCCGGGGGGGTCGAGCAGAATCCTGACGCCCGTTTTGCGCGCCGTCTCGTAGCTGTCGGGTTTGAGCGCCAGGTCCATGCGGTATGTCACGGGCGGCAAAGCGCCTGTCGCCGCGCTGACGACGTAGCCAACCTCAAGTTGCGCCGTGAATGCGTCGCCTTTCCGGTCGAATTCGAGAGCGCTGCCACCTACTTCGATGGCAGCCGCGATGGTCGCCTCCTTTCCCTGTCCCCGATATGGTGTGGCGACGACTCTCATCGGCAGCCCGGAGACCGCCAGCGGATGGCTCAACGCATCAAGGACGCCCGGTTTCCTCGGGACCGCAGCTACTCGCTCTCTCGGGGCGAGATACCCGCTGATCGTGTGTACTCGCAGACCCGGACGCTTGACGCGAACGTCCAACCGGCGGAACTTGCCGTCGGTCTTGTCCTGCGTCGAGTAGTAGCCAAGGCTGTAGTAGGTGCTGTTCTCACGAACCAGTCGCTCAAACGCTCCCTCGACGTCGTTGGAGGATACGAGCGCAAAACCGCCGGTGACATCACCAAGCGACCGCAAGGCGATGCGCCTGGACATCTCCATTCGCCGACGGGCGCGTTCCATTTCAACGCTCGGAACACCCTCAAACTCGCCACTCACGGTATCCGCGAGACTCAGACGATTGGGATCGATCGGATATATCGCCACATTGGACCGAAGGGCCGTGCGCGCGATCTCGCGAACGACATCCCCCAACACGCCCAGGGACGCCGAAGGGGATGTATCGATTGCATTCTGGTAATCGAGTCCAACGTCTTCGGTCAGCAACAGCATCGCCTTGCGGCGCGAGGGGATGCGCGCGAGGAACTCCACCAGGTCTCGAAGAGCAAATATGCCGTCCGCCGAGGCTCGGCGAAAGCCGATCGCCAGAGGCCCGCTGATGCCCTGGATCGGCGGCGGCTCGGCAGGCCACCCGGAGACGAGGTCGATCGCGCGAAGCAGGAGCCGCCGGTTCGATGTGAACTCCTGGGTGTCGGTTCTGCGCCCACGGCCAATCAGGACGACCGCCGCCACATCATGCTCCCCCATGTGGCGCTCGACGAACTGCCGCAGGAAGACGCGTGTACGCAACCCATTCTCCGGTCGCAGTTCGTCGACGGCGATCACATACAGACGCCCTTCGCGCGGCCCGTTACTTTGCACATCCGGTTCGGCGAACGTCGTGACAGAGAGGGCACCTTCTCGTCGCTCCTCGATCGGGATATTGAAAGGCAGGAAGTACGCGATGGATTGAGGTCTTCGATCTTCCCGCACCTCGAAGTCGTCCGCAGTGAGGCCGGTTACCGGATTCCCTTGCGAGTCCGTCACGTAGGCGTCGACCTGAACCAGGTCGACGGCGGATCGGAACACGGGTGGTGTGTTCCGATCCTGCTGGCTCAGCACCGGCACGGCCAACGCCAGGATAATCGCCGCTGCCGAACCCAACCGCTTCATGGTTCGCCCGTCGCGCCTAGTTTAGGCCTTCCGACCGTCAACGCCGAGCTGTCAAGAAAGAGACGCGGGCTTTCACGTTGCACTCCATCGAACTCTATCGCGCGTACCCCGGTCGAGCGTCAGACGTCGAGTTCCTGCGCTTCCTCGGCTCTGTCCATGATGAATCTGAAGCGCGCGGAGGCGTCTTTGCCCATCAGCTCGTTGATGACGCGATCGGTCACGATCTGATCCGCGATCTCGACGCGCAGCAGGCGCCGCGTGCGCGGATTGAGCGTCGTGTCCCACAGCACCTTCGGCATCATCTCGCCGAGACCCTTGAAGCGCGTGATCTCCAGGCTGCCGCGCCCGTTGCCGTGCTGCTTCACGAGCCTGTCGCGCTGGGCGTCGTCCAGCGCCCAGAAGGTGTCCTTGCCGATGTCGATGCGATAGAGCGGCGGCTGCGCCAGGAACACTTTGCCGGCGGAAATCAGCTGCGGCAGGTGGCGGTAGATGAACGTCAGCAGCAGCGTGGCGATGTGGTGCCCGTCGGAATCCGCGTCGGCAAGGATGATGACGCGGCCGTAGCGCAGCCTCGCCAGCTCGAAGTTCTTGCCCATTCCGCAGCCAAGCGCAGTCACCAGGTCGGCCAGCTC
>JAICQE010000005.1 GCA_025938035.1 Vicinamibacteria bacterium | reverse complement strand
TCGGCGTAGGCCTTCTCGACCTCGTCCCAGATCTTCATCTTCTCGGCCTTCTCGCGCGACAGCACGATGTGGCCTTCGCGGTCTTCCGTCCGCTCGAGCAGGACGTCGACGGTGTCGCCCCCCTGCACGGTGACGTTGCCGTTTTCGTCGAGGAACTCGTGAACCGGGATGAGACCTTCTGATTTGTAGCCGACGTCGACGACGACGTGGGTGTCGGTCACCTTGAGGACCGTGCCCTTGACGACTTCGCCCTCCGCCATGTTGCGGAAGCTTTCGTCATAAGCCTCGAGCATGGACGCGAAATCCTGCGGGTCCATGTCCTCGTGGTGCATTGGTTTGAAGGCTGGCCCGGCCGGCTTCCCTGAGCGGGTCCGACCAGGTGCGGGCTGTGTGCCCGGTGTCGTCTCGGGCGTTAACAACCCGTTGTCTGCGTTCGCCATTTAACTGCGCGTCCTCCTACGTCCGGCGTGCGGCTTCCCCCGCGCGATACGGACAAGCGCCCTTCCAACGTGGCCCTCGTGTCAGGGTTCGTTCTGGGCGGCCGGAACGGGCACCTTCAACCTGAAGGCTTGTCCTTCGACTATGCTCAGGACAACCCTCGATGCAATCGAAGGGTTGCGGGGACCGGCCCCCCGCGGCTATAACGGCGATGATGCGACGTTCGTACAGTGGCACTCGTTCAGGCCGCCTGAAATGCGACGCGCCTGAGCACGCCGCGATTGGTGTACGTGGGATGCCCGACGGGCCGCGGAACGCACTCTGCGAACGGATGTTCGTCGCCGATAAGACATAGAGGATACGTCACTTACCGGAAACAGTCAAGGTAGCATAGTCGCCCCACGAAAGGACGATCCATGGCCAAACGGAAGGCCGCACGGGCCCCTCGACGGCGCTCCACGCACGCGAAAAGAACGAGCGGCGCCCGAAAGGCGGCGGGCCGCCGGGGCACCGCGAAGAAGGCCGCGAGCCGGAAACGAACCGCCGCCAAGGGCCGGACGGCCGCGAAAAACGTGCGAAAAGCCCGGAAACCGGCCGCACGGGCCGGTGCCGCCAAACGGACGGCTGTCCGCACGCGGTCGGCGGCAAGGACGGCAAAGTCCGCGCGCCCACAGGGCGCCAAGAAGAAGGCGGCCCCGACCACCCGGAAAGTGGTAGCCAGGGCGACGGCCGCTCCCGGCCCCCGTACGCGTCCGGCGATCCCCGTTCTCCGGAAGCCGCCGGGCCTGGACCGCGAGCGGCGTATCGTTCGCGACGAGGACGAGCTTATCCAGGGGACTCCCCCGTCGTCTCTGGACCTCGACCGATCGGCATCAGCCGTGCGCACCGGCCGCCGCGTGTTGAAGGAACGCTACGACGAACACACAGAGACAAGTCCTGCGCTCACCGGCGGCGACGTCGACGCGGACTGGGAATCGGCCTACAGCGTCGGAGACGAGGCGCCTGGCGGCGACAACCCGACGCCGGACCAGGACATCGTCGACGACATCGGCCGCGCGGTCGGCGTCGAATACCAGGACAACGAGGAGCTCAAAGGCGAGGAAAAGATCGCCAAGCGCGACCGCAACCGCTGGGAGCTCGACCCGGCGTCGTCGGACGATTGGGACGATAGGTAATCCTTCGTCCTTGGTCCGTGCGTGGCCCGTGGTCCCTGGTCCCGTAGGGCACCCCTTTTGGGGGTGCCTTTCTTTTTGGCGGAACCTTCCATCCAGATCATCCAGTAAGACCAGATAAGCGTGCAGGACGAGCCAGATCGCGATCTGCTCCGGCGCTTCGCGCACGGCGATCGCGAGGCATTCGAGGCGCTCTTCCGCCAGTTCGAGCGCGAGGTGTATCGCTGGATTCTCCGGATCGTCCGCGAGCCGGACGCCGCCGAGGATGCGCTCGTTGAAGCGTTCTGGCGCGCGTATCGCGGACGCGCGCGGTTCGATCCATCGCGCAGCTACGGTGCGTGGATGCGGCGAATCGCGACAAACTGCGCCCTCGATCAGCTCAAGGCGGCACGCCGCCGCGACAGGCAGGAAGTTGTAGGCCGGGTTCCACCGCGCGAACCTGCCACGCGCGGTGGACCCGGCGGTACGGATTTCGATCGCGCCGACAACATCCGTCGCGCGTTCGCAGCGCTGCCGCCAAAACTGCGCGTCGTCGCCACCCTGGCGCTGATTGAAGAGCTGCCGCAAACGGAGATCGCCGACGCGCTCGGCGTGCCGATTGGAACGGTGAAGTCGCGGCTGTTCCGCGCAACACGTGAGCTGAGGACCGAATTGACTCGCGCGGGTATCCAGGCATGACCGACGAACACCTCAAGAACGTGCTGCGTGCGGCGCTGCCCCCGACGGACCATGGCGTTGCTGCGCGCGAGGTGTGGCCACGGCTGTCGGACCGGCTCGATCGAACGACCGAGTGGTCGTACGTCGACCTCGGCCTGGCAGCTGCCGCGGCCGTACCGTTTCTGGTTTTTCCCGAGTGGCTCTGGCTGCTCGCGTATCACTTGTGAGGTCCGCCTGAAGGCGGACACTACAGGCGCACCCTTCAGGGCGCCGGGAGGCATTGATGCGACCTCACCCCTTCTTGCGCGCGTACATGGCCGGGATCGCGGTGCCGACATGCTTTCTGATCATCATCCTCGCCGTCTACGCGTACAACCGCTTCTATTTCGAGGTATCGAGCCAGTTCGTGATCCCCCTCCCCGGCGCGCCGCTCGATCGCGCCATCGTGTTCCCGATGGCGGTGGTGCCGAATCTGTGGGGCATCTGGAACATGCTGTACCTCGCCGTGCGATCGCGATTGCGATGGTCGATCGGCGTTCACGGCGCGCTCCTGCCGCTGCTGCTCATGCCGCTCGGCGTTGCCCTCGCCAGCGCGCTCGACGTGTTCCATCTGCAATGGAAGTTCGTGCTGCCGATGGCGCCGGTGGGGATGACGGTCTATTACCTGGCGTGGAAGTATCTGGTGGGATTTCTCAATCAGGAAGTGGGCATCGCGTAGCGCTTCACAGTCTGCTGCGGACCAGCCCCATCACGTCATCGACAACCTTCTCAATCGGCATCGCAGTCGTGTCGATGTGCACGGCATCGGCCGCAACGGACAGCGGCGACACTGCACGCGTCCTGTCCGCCGTGTCGCGCGCCTGGATCGCTTCCGCCACGGCCGCCTGCCCTGCCTGGCTTCCCGAATGTGCCGCATCGCTGGCCCGTCGCCTGGCGCGCTCCTCGGCCGAAGCATCGAGATAGATCTTCACATCCGCATTCGGAAAGACGACGGTTCCGATGTCGCGCCCTTCCATCACAACCCCGCCGTCCGCTCCGAGGGCGCGTTGCCGGGCAACAAGCGCTTCCCGCACCTTCGGCAGCCGCGCCACGGCGGTGGCCGCCTTGTCGATCTCCGGCGTCCGGATTGCGCGGGTCACATCGTAACCGTCAATCTCGACGACGCCTCCTTCGACGACGATCCGGGCGCCGCGCGCCAGCTCGGATACCGCCGCCTCGTCGTCGAGCGGAATCCCGTCGCGCACCGCCTTCCACCCCACCGCCCGATACATCGCGCCCGTGTCCACGTGCCGGTAGCCGAGCGCCTCGGAGATGGCGCGCGAGACCGTGCCCTTGCCGGCCCCTGAAGGCCCGTCGATCGCGATGACCAATCGTTTCATCTCCGCCCCACATTACACGAACTTCTTCCGCCTGAAGGCGGAAGCCACAATTTCTGAACCAGCGTTCCTTCGCGCTCTGCGATGGCTTCGCGGTCTTCGTGGTTAAATGGCCGCGCAAATGACCCGGCGACGTCTGCGCATGCTCCTGATCGTTGTGCTCGTCCTCATCGTGTTCGTGTATGTCGCGGCCCCGTACGCGCGCGCGATGGCACTGATCGTCCGTGTCGCCGCGCTCGGCGGGCCGGCGCAGGCGATCATCAGCATCCAGGACAACCGTGTCGAGGCGCAGCCGCGGCACATGGTGCCGACGCGGCACGGCGACGTGCCGGCGCAGTTCTATATGCCGGCCACCGTTTCGGAGCGTGCCGTCCTGGTGATGCCGGGGTTCAACTCCAACGGACTCGACGAGGCCCGGCTCGCGGCGCTCGCGGAAGACATCGCCGCAAGCGGCTATCCGGTGATGGCCCTGGCGCTGCCGGACCTTCAGCAGTTCCGGCTGACGCCAGCCGCGACCGACGTCATCGAGGACGCGGTGGCGTGGATGGCGAAGCAGCCGCGCCTGACGTCTGATGGCCGCGTCGGCATCATTGCCGTCAGTTTCTCGGGCGGGCTCGCGATCGTTGCCGCCGGGCGCGACAGCATCCGCGACCAGGTTGCCTACGTCGTGTCCCTTGGCGGCCACGGCAACATGCTGCGTGTGATGAAGTATCTCGCCACCGGCATCGCGCCAACGGTGGACGGCCTCAGCAACCATGCGCCGCACGACTACGGCGTCGCCGTCATCCTGAACACGCTCGCGGATCGCGGCGTCGTCCCGAACGATCAGGCTGCTCCCCTCCGCGAGGCGATCGAAACGTACCTCCGCGCGTCGCAGGCGACGGTCATCAGCGATGCGGCCGCGGCGCCGATCTTCGCGCAGGCGCGGACGATGGCCGAGTCGCTCCCTGAACCGTCCCGGACCTACATGCAGTACGTGAACGAGCGGGACGTCAAGCGCCTTGGCGCCGTGCTCGTTCCGCATCTCGATCAGGCCGGCGTCAACGACCCGGCGCTGTCGCCGGAGCTCGCGTCCGCGCCCGCGGCCAGCACGTTCCTGCTCCACGGCTACGACGACAACATCATTCCGCCGGCCGAAAGCGTCCTCCTGGCCGAGCATCTGCGCGCGAAAGGCGTGCGGACGAAGGTCCTGCTGAGCGGCCTCATCACGCACGCCAGCGTGAATCCGCACGCCACGGCAATGGACGCGTGGAAGCTCGTCAGCTTCTGGGCATCGGTCATCAAGCAGTAGTTCACTCTTCCAGGTGCTTGGTTCCGAGTTCGTGTTCTCTGTTCGGTTCGGAGTTCGTGTTCGGGGTTCCGCTCGATCGAGCCGAGTCGCTCGAATCGGGCACCTCGAACAACGAACAGCGAACCGAACAGAGAACACGAACTGGGAAGTGAGAACATGGAAGCGTGAACAGCGGGTCCTCCGTCATCCGTCTTCAAAAAATCCTGTCGCAGGCAGGCGTCGCCTCGCGGCGTGCGGCCGAGAAGCTGATCGAGGAAGGGCGCGTTTCAGTCAACGGCCGGACGGTCCGTGAAATGGGCGTCAAAGCCGACCCGCTGGCCGACGACATCCGCGTTGACGGCCGGCGGCTGCGCGCCCCGGAGCGCCATCGCTACATCCTGCTGAACAAACCGGCGGGCGTCGTCACCACCCGCTCCGATCCGCAGCGTCGTCACACGGTGATCGACCTGCTCCATGGCGTACGCGAATACGTCTACCCGGTTGGCCGCCTCGACTACGACAGCGAAGGGCTGCTGCTGCTGACAAACGACGGCGATCTCGCCGCGCGCCTGACGCATCCGCGTCACGAAGTCGAACGGACCTACGAGGCGTATGTCGCCGGAACACCTGATGAGGAGGCGATCGGCAGGCTGCGCCGCGGGATCCCGCTCGACGGCAGGCGGACGATGCCCGCGGACGTGAAGCTGTTGAGCCGGCCGGCCCCCGAGAAACGCCCGGCAGCCCGTAAAGGGGCGTCGCCTAACGAACGTGAGAAGTCCCGCGACAAGCGGGCACATGGCGTTCTCCTCATCACTATCCGCGAGGGACGCAACCGCCAGGTACGGCGGATGTGCGAGGCGGTCGGCCATCCGGTGCGCAAGCTCCGCCGCGTCCGAATCGGGCCGATTACCGATCGACGGCTGCGCGTGGGCGAATGGAGGGAGCTGACGCGTCAGGAAGTGGAAAAGTTGAAAAGTGGAAAAGTGGAAAAGTAAGTGGAAAGTACTTTCGGCCTTACTTTTCCACTTCTTCCACTTCTTCCACTTGTTCCACTTGTTCCACTTGTTCCGCTTCATCAAGCGGCAGCACGTCCTCGGCCGGGGTCTGCTCGATGAGCCCCGCTGGCGGATCGAAGCCAAGCGCCTCGGCCATGTCCTCGATGCGTGGCAGGTCGTTCAAATCCTTGAGGCCGAACCGAATGAGGAACTCCTTGGTCGTCGCATAGAGAAACGGGCGGCCGACCACATTCTTGCGGCCGACGATCTTGATCAGGTGGCGCTCGAGCAGCGTAGCCAGCACCCCGGACGTATTCACGCCGCGGATTTCCCCGATTTCGAGCGCCGTGATCGGTTGTTTGTAGGCGATGACCGCCAGTGTCTCGAGCCCCTGAACGGTCAGCTTCTGCGTGGAGCGCTCGTGGAACAGCCGGCGCACCCATTCGTGCAGCTGCGGGCGCGTGACGATCTGATAGCCGCCGGCCACCTCGACGAGCTGGAGACCCGGACGGCTCTCGTAGTCCGCTTGCAGCGCGCTGACGGCCGCCGCGACGTCTTCCTTCGGCTCATCGGCGAGCAGCTTGTACAGCATTTTCGGCGTGACCGGCTCTGGCGACGCAAAGATCAGCGCTTCGACGATCGCCTTCACTTCGGCGGAAACAGGAGGATCGGCCACAGCGGTCGCATCGGCGGAGGTTTCGGTGGTGTCGACGTTCGGGGTTTGTTCAGACATTTTTCGTTCCGCCGAGTCGGTCTTCGCGGCGACGGCCTCCGGCCGGACCCGGCCTACAGTCAATGATTCTCAGGATCGCCGATCGGATGCGGGGCATCCGCCGGACGGGCCCTCTTATACACGCGAATCGCGCCAAACGATCCGGACTGGAACACGCGAATCAGCTTCAGCCTGATCATCTCGAGCACGGCGAGAAACGTGACGATCATGAACCCGCGCGAGCCGTCGCCATCCTCGAACAGCTCCTCGAATCCGCACGCTTCGTGCTCGGACAGCCGCGTCAGCAGCTGGTGCATCCGGTCTTCGATGGTGATCTGCTCCGGCGGCAGCACCATGCGCGGCCGGCGGTTCGCGCGCTCGAGCACGCCCTTGAACGCGGCCAGCAGGCTGAACAGATCGACTTCCAGCTCGGGTTCGTAGTCTTCGCCGGCCGCTTCCGCGATGCTCGCGTCCGGGCGCATGAACTGCGCGCTGCGCAGCGTCTCGCGCTCGTGCAGCAGCTCCGCCGCCGCCTTGTATTTCTGATGCTCCAGCAGCCGCCGCACCAGCGCCTCGCGCGGGTCTTCTTCGACCAGGTCCTCCTGCGTCGGATCGGGGCGCGGCAGGAGCGTCCGCGATTTCATGTGAATCAGCGTCGACGCCATCACCAGGAACTCGCCGGCGACGTCGAGGTTCAGCTCCTGCATCAGTCCGAGGTAGCTCAGATACTGCTCGGTGATGAGCGCGATCGGGATGTCGTAGATGTTCACCTCGTTCTTGCGAATGAGGTAGAGGAGCAGATCGAGCGGCCCCTCGAACGTCTCGAGCTTGACCTTGTAGGCGTCCGGCGAGGATTCGAAGTCCGGATGTTCAGTGTTCACGATCAATATCGGAGCTTCACCGCCTCACGGACCCGTTCCATGGTCCCGTGCGCGATGCCGCGCGCCGTGCGCGAGCCTTCGATCAGGATTTCACGAACGCGATCGGGGCGCGCCATCACCTCGCGGCGCCGTTCGCGCAGTGGCGCCAGCGCGGCGTTCATCGCCCGCGCCAGCTTGGTCTTCACCTCGACGTCGCCGACCTTGCCGGCACGGTAGCGCGCCTTGAGGTCGTCGACCTCGGCAACATCGGGGTTGAACACGTCATGGTACATGAACACCGGATTGCCCTCGACGGTGCCCGGAATGTCGGCACGGACGCGTTTGGGATCGGTGTACATCTGACGCACCTTCTTCGTCACCGCCTCATCGTCGTCCGTGAGATCGATGGTGTTGCCGTAGCTCTTGCTCATCTTGCGGTTGTCGAGCCCGGGCAGCCGCGGCATCGAGGTCAGCAGTGGCTGCGGCTCGACCAGCACTTCACCGTAGAACTGATGAAAGCGGCGGACCGCCTCGCGCGACAGCTCGAGATGCGCAACCTGATCCTCGCCGACAGGCACGAAACGGCCATCGTAGAGTGCGACGTCCGCAGTCTGCAGCAGCGGGTAGCCGAGAAACCCGACCGTCGACAGGTCCTTTTCCGACAGCTGGTCGCGCTGTTCCTTGTAGGTCGGCACCCGTTCGAGCCAGGGAATCGGCACGACCATCTGCAGGAGCAGATAGAGCTCGGCGTGCTCCGGCACGAGCGACTGAATGAACAGCGTGCTCCGCTCGGGATCGACGCCGGCCGCGATCCAGTCGGCGGCGTTATCGATGGCGTTGGCCGCGATTCCGGCAGTGTCCGCGTACTCGCTCGTCAACGCGTGCCAGTCGGCCACGAAATAGAAGCAGTCGTACTGATCCTGCAGGGCTGCCCAGTTCCTGAGCGCTCCGACAAGGTGGCCGAGATGCAGCCGTCCCGTCGGGCGCATACCCGAAACCACTCGCAACTTTGACATCAGAGAAGCGTGCGCAGAATGGCGTCCTGAACCGGTTCGACGATTTGCCACAGTATGCCGCTGATCAGCAGCCCGTACAGGATGATCATTCCGAACGGCCGGAGGTTGTTGAACAGCTCCGACGCACGGCCGCGCAGCAGGCCCATCAACACGTTTCCGCCGTCGAGCGGCGGGACCGGCAGCATGTTGAATACGGCCAGCAGCACGTTCAGGACGACCAGCATCGACAGAAAGACACGAATCTGCTCCGTCGCGGGGGTCGCGCCACCATCCCACCCGATCAGTCGCAGACCGATCGCGCCAAGCACCGCGAGCACGATGTTGCTCGCCGGTCCAGCGGCGGCGATCATCATGTACTTGCGCTTCCAGTGGCCGTGCAGGTTCGATGGATTCACCGGCACCGGCTTCGCCCAGCCGATCAGCGGCAGGTTCGTGAACATCGCGACCAGCGGAAACAGCAGCGTCCCGATCGGATCGATGTGGACGATGGGATTCAGCGACACCCGGCCGAGATGCCGGGCCGTCGGGTCGCCGAGGGCATCGGCCGACCAGGCGTGGGCAGCTTCGTGGAACGACAACGAGAGCAGAAGTACGGTGAACCCGATGACAATGCGCGCGACGTCGAACTCCACGGAGCGATCAGACTAGCACAGCGCCGCGAATCGGCTGCGCCGAGTCGGTGCGAACAGGCTGCGCCTCGTTGTGCGAATGAGGACCTGCGTCAGAACCGTCGCACCGACCGCGTCAGCCCGTTCGCACCCCTCACGCCGGAATGTGCTCGACGTCGTAGACCAGCTCCGACCGCTGCCTCTTCGCATGCGGGTGCCGTACCGTGAGCACCGGGCATGGCGCTGTTCGCACGAGGCGTTCGGCAACGCTGCCGACCATCAGATGCGCGAATCCGGTGCGGCCGTGCGTGCCCATCACGATCAGGTCGACGCCGCGCTCGGCCGCGTATTCGGCGATCGTCCGTGCGCCGTGGCCAAAGAGAACCTCGGTCTCGACGTTGTCGACGCCGTCCCGCGGAGCGGCGCGATGGCGCAGCCGTTCCCGGGCGTCATCCAGCATCGCGGTCCTCAGGGCGGGCGCTTCGGCAATGTAGGCCTCCGCCGACATCCCTTCGAAGACGAACGGGTCGTCGAGCACGTGCAGTAACTGGAGCGAGGCACCGAACCGCTCGGCCAGCCCGAACGCATAATCGAGAGCGGCGTCCGCCGTGGCGCTGAAGTCAGTCGGGACGAGAATGCGAGTGATGCGTGTCATGGCGCAAACTCCTATGACAACGCTGAGGGCAACACACGTGCCGGCCGAACAATGCTGAATCGAGCGGATTTGTCGTCGAAAAGAGCGGTCGCGGCGCAGGAGGCGGCGAACTCTGTCACAGCGGTGCGGAATAGTCCGCACTCACCGTGGTCCGTGCCCGCAGCTCAGGAGGGTTGCTGCTGAGTACGGGCGATCTCACGCACCTGCGTCCGTTGCGCGGTCGGCTGTCGGCACGACGGACCTCACGAGGCCTTTTTCTTGAGGCTTGCCAGATAGGCCACGAGCGCGTCGAGATCGGCTTTCGCGAGATTGGGATATGCCTTCATCGGCGGCTTCCGTTCCGCCTTCGTCTTCGCCGTCATCTCCGGAGCGGCAATGATCCACTGCCGGATGTCGTTCTCTCTCAGCCTTGCTCCCACGTCGTCGAGGGCGCCTTTCTTATTGCCGACACCGGCGATTGAATGGCAGACCTGACACTTCTGGGCCGTGTACACCTGTTTTCCTTTCTCGATCTGCGGCGCCTCCTGGGCAGTGGCTGTTCCGGCGAGTGCGGCGACAAAAACAGGGACGAGGATGCGGATCATCGGATTCTCCAGTTAGTAGACAGAAACATGGGATTCAACACGTATGCCGCACTGTATCCGCCGCAGCGACGAGAAGGCGCCAGCCCGGATGCGAACTAACCTCCGCAACCGCGAAATAATCCGCACCGACTTCCCCACTCGCAGGCCACGATAGATACAACGCCCATGATTTCGCACGCTCGGCCCATGGTACGGACGATGCCCCTGAGTAATGAGTCTTGGGAGGACGTCATGGGCGAACGCACGGAACGAGCGGTTCTAAACCAACTGATTGAGAGTTGCCGGGATGCAGAGCGGGGGCTCAGGGTGGCCGCCGATCAGGTGAAATCACCGGAGCTGCAGCGGGTGCTCACTGGACTTGCCGAGCAGCGGCACGCCTTTGCGAACGAGCTGTTGCCGCACGCCCAGAGGCTCGGCGGGGCGTCCGCGGCCGACGGGACCGCCGCTGCGGCAGTACACCGCGTCTGGATCAGAGTGAAAGCACGTCTGGCGAGCGATCCCGATCGAGCTGTCCTCGACGAAGCGGCACGCGGCGAACGGCATGCCGTACACGTCTACGACGACGCGGTTGCCGATATGATTCCGCCCGAGTCGCGCGATCTGATCGAACGCCAGGATCTGGGCGTGCGGCTCGCGCGGCGGCTGGTGTCCGGCCTCGCGGCGTAGTTGTTACGTCTTACTGCCGAGGCCGAACTTTTCGATCCGGTAACGCACCTGGTCGCGGTTGATCCCGAGCAGGTGCGCCGCCTGTGTCTGGTTGCCGTTGGCCCGCTCCAGCGCCTGCGTCAGGAGCTGACGCTCGACCTCGTCGAGATTGACGCCGTCGGGCGGCAGGCGGAACTGTGTGGGAGCGACCGTCCGCGTCAGGGTTGTGAAGTGATCCGGCTCCAGCCAGTCGCCTTCGACGAGCAGCATGGCCCGCTCGATCGCATTGCGCATCTCGCGGACGTTGCCAGGCCATCCGTACTGCTGCAGCACTTCCACGGCCGCCGGCGTCAGGCCACGGACACGCTTGCGAAACTCGCGATTGAACCGGTCGATGAAATAGTTCGCGAGCAACGGCACGTCGCCACGCCGTTCGCGCAGCGGTGGCAGCGGGATGGGCATGACCTGCAGCCGGTAGAACAGATCCTCGCGGAACTTACCCGCCTTCACCTCGTCTTCGAGATTCCGGTTGGTCGCCGCAATCACGCGGACGTCGACTCGCAGGTCCGCCAGTCCGCCGACACGCTTGAATGTCTTCTCCTCCAGAAACCGCAGCAGCTTCGCCTGCAGCGCCGGTGTCATCTCACCAATCTCGTCGAGAAACACGGTTCCGCCGTCGGCCGTTTCGAAGAGCCCTTTCTTCTGCTGCCGCGCGTCGGTGAACGCCCCTCGTTCGTGGCCGAACAGCTCGCTTTCGAGCAGCTGCTCGGGCAGGGCCGAACAGGTGATGTTGACGAACGAGCGCGGGGAGCGGCCGCTGTTGTAATGGATGGCTTTGGCCGCGAGATCCTTGCCGGTACCTGTTTCCCCGGTGAGCAGGACGGTGGACGCCGGGCTCGCGGCGATCCGTGCCAGCAATGCTTTCACCTGCCGCATCGCCGGCGACTCGCCGATGATCGCGTCGAAGCTGAATTCGCGTTCCTGGTTGCTCCGCAGTGTGCGCACTTCGCGGCGCAGCTGGCTGGTTTCCAGCGCCTTCTCGACGAGCAGCGCCACTTCATCGAGATGGAACGGCTTGTTGACGTAGTGATACGCGCCGAGCTTCATTGCCTCGACGGCGCTCTCGATCGTCGAGTACGCCGTCATCAGGATGACGAGCGTGTCCGGGGACATCTCCTTGATCCGTCGCAGAACGGAGAGGCCATCGCCATCCGGGAGCTTGAAGTCGAGGAGCACGAGGTCGACGATGTTCCCGGCCTGCGCGAGCGCTTCGGCGGCCGTTCCCGCTTCGAGGATGGTGTAGCCCTCCTGAGCCAGTCGTTCTTTCAGCGACCAGCGCAGCAGCGCTTCGTCGTCGACAATGAGCACGGTTGCGGCCACGCATCAGAGTATAGCCACCTCGCGGAACAACTCCCACATCGATGGTCGATTGCGCGGGCGGCTTCAGCCGACCGGCGGTTCGTCCCCGTGCTCGGTGCGCAGAACCGATGCGACGGGGGACGTGAGTACGGTCAGCTGTCCGACGCGAAATTCCATGCGCAAGCCAATATCGATGGTATTGACCCTCAGCGCGTGTCCACCTGCGGTGGCACCCACGAACACCGCGCGGCGAAACTCGGGAAAGTCGGAACCGCCACGCACCAGGATGTCCCCGGTCGTGCCATCCACGACGACTATCTCGTAAACACTCCGCCGAGTGTTCACGACAATCGTTTCCAGGCGCCGGCATGACGCAAGACGAATCGCGTCGCGCGACGTGCGCAGCGCCATGCAGCCGTCGAACGCGAGAAAGGCGACAGGGCCGTTTACCGTAGTCGGGTTGGTCATCGGTGTTCCTCTGGCAGCACCAGCAACCGGTTGGTGCTCGTCACCAATCGACGCAATACCGGCGCCAGCCTTCCCGTCAGCGAACATCGCCGGCAAACGTCGCCCTGGCGGTCTGGTTCCGGCGCGGGCGCGTGATGCTCCGCGGCGGTGTGGAATCTTCCGCAGTGGGTTGAACGTGCCGGACGCGCCTCGGCGGGCGCCCCCTACCGCCACCGCCCATACTCCGATTACCATCGCGTCACGCGATGAACGATTCGCAGACGTCCCCTCACGACCGCAGGCCGGACCATGTCCAGCAGCTCGCCGACTTCAAACGTGCCCTTGATCACGCCGCGATCGTGGCCACGACCGACGTGTCCGGCCGGATCACCTACGTCAACGACAAGTTCGTGGAAATTTCTGGCTATTCGCGCGAGGAATTGATCGGGCAGGACCATCGCATCATCAACTCCGCCTATCACCCCAAAGAGTTCATCCGCGACTTGTGGCGGACGATCGCGAACGGTCAGGTCTGGCACGGCGAACTGCGCAATCGCGCCAAGGACGGCCATTACTACTGGGTGGACACGACTATCGTGCCGTTCCTGGACACCCGCGGGAAGCCGTATCAGTACATAGCCATCCGCGCCGACATCACCGCTCGCAAGGCCGCCGAGGAACGCCTGGCACAACAGGCCGCCCTCGCCCGCGTCGGGCAGATGGCCGCCGTCGTCGCTCACGAGGTGCGCAATCCGCTCGCGGGCATCAAGGGCGCTATCCAGGTGCTGATGTCGCGACGTACGGCCGACGATGCCGAACTGCCGGTCATGCGCGACATCGTCAACCGCATCGACTCGCTCAGTGAGCTGATTAACGACCTGATGGTGTTTGCGCGGCCGCGTCCCTTACGGCTGGCGATGGTGGAATTCCACGCCATTGTGGCGGACGCGATTACGATCGTGCGCCGCGATCCCGCTGCTCATGGCATCGACATCACCGTGCACGGCGAGGACGTGTCCGTGACCGCCGACGGAGAGCTGGTTCGAGCCACGATCCTGAATCTGCTGCTGAACGCCGCGCAGGCGATGTCTGGAGCGGGACACGTCGCCGTGACAACCCGGCGGCAGGGTGAGACGGCGGTCATGCAGATCCGCGACACCGGTCCGGGAATTCCGGCCGATATCCACGAACAGATCTTCGAGCCGTTCTTTACGACAAAAGCCCGCGGCGGCGGTCTCGGACTGCCGATTGCGCGGCGGACGGCAGAACTGCACGGCGGATCGCTGACGCTCGAATGCCCGGCGGACGGCGGCACGATCGTCACGATGACGCTGCCGATCCGGCCCACCAAGCCCCTGGCCGATACCGCGACGGCGTCGGCGCCTCAGGCGCAGATCCGCCCGCAGTCGGCGCGGACGTAGCGGTCACCGGCGCGGCGGAGAAAGGACGCGTCCACCAGCCGGTCCAGGACGTGCGCGCTGGTGGCCGGCTTCATATTCCAGAGCCGCGACGCCTGCGCAAGTGTCAGCTGCAATCCGGGCATCTCCATGTACTCGCCATAGACGCGTACCAGCAGGTTGATATCGACCTCTCGTTCCTCGTCGTTGGAATGCATCTCGGTCGTTCCTCATTCCGGCCAACGCCGGACTCTATTGCTACGCCGGGGCGAAGCTGGCCGCCGACGATCCACGCGGAAACACGCTGTCCGCTTTGGCCAGTCCGAACTTCTCAATCCGGTAGCGGACCTGATCGCGGTTGATCCCGAGCAGCGCACCGGCGTGCGTCTGATTGCCGCCGCAGCGCTCGAGCGCCTGAACGACCAGCTGCCGCTCGACCTCTTCGAGACTGACGCCTTCCGGCGGCAGCCGGAACGTCGCCGCCACCGCATTCCGTGACAGCGAGTTGAAGTCTGCCGCGGCGAGGTGGTCACGATCCGTCAGCAGCATCGCCCGCTCGATCGCATTGCGCAGCTCCCGGACATTGCCCGGCCAGCGGTACTGCTCGAGCACCGTCAGCGCATCCGGGCTCACGCCACGCACGCGCTTGCGGAACTCGCGGTTGTAGCGATCGACGTAGTAGTTCACCAGCAGCGGAATGTCGCCGCGTCGTTCGCGCAGGGCCGGCAGCGTCACCGGCATCACCTGCAGCCTGTAGAAGAGGTCCTCACGGAACTTCCCGGCCCTGACCTCATCTTCCAGGTTGCGGTGTGTTGCGGCGATCACCCGGACATCGACGCGGATGTCCGCGAGTCCGCCAATCCGCTTGAAGGTCTTCTCTTCGAGGAACCGCAGCAGCTTGGCCTGCAGTCCAGGAGTCATCTCCCCGATCTCGTCGAGGAACACCGTACCGCCATCGGCCGTTTCGAACAGCCCTCGCTTCTGCTGCCGCGCATCGGTGAACGCGCCGCGCTCGTGCCCGAACAGCTCGCTTTCGAGGAGCTGTTCCGGCAGTGCGGAACAGGTGATGTTGACGAACGGCTTCGCGGCGCGGTCGCTGTTGAAGTGAATGGCCTTTGCCGCCAGGTCCTTGCCGGTTCCCGTCTCGCCCGTCAGCAGGACCGTCGAGGCGGGACTGTTGGCGATGCGCACCAGCAGCGCTTTGGCCGCCGTCATCGCCGACGACGAGCCAATGATGGCGTCGAAGCCGTACTCGCGGCTCTGACTGCTGCGATAGGCACGCACCTCGCGGCGAAGGCGGCTCGTTTCGAGCGCCTTCTCGACGGTAATGGCGACGTCATCAAGGTTGAACGGCTTGTTCAGATAGTGGTAGGCACCGTGTCGCATCGCCTCGACGGCGTTCTCGACGGTCGAGAACGCCGTCATCAGGATGACCGGTGTATCCGGTGCGACCTCCTTGATCCGACGAAGAACAGTGAGGCCGTCGCCATCCGGCAGCCGGTAGTCGAGCAGCACCAGGTCGATTCCCCCGGCGACCTGCTCCAGTGCGGAAGCCGCGGTCGGCACCTCGACGACGGTATAGCCCTCGCGGCGAAAACGCTCGCGCAGCGACCATCTCACCAGTTCTTCGTCGTCGACAACGAGTAGTGTTGCGGTTGCCATGCTGATAACTCTGTCTCCCGTGGGGAAAATTTCGCGCGCCGGCGAAAGATCCCGCACATTTCGTGGTTTTCTTGATGTCCTGACAGGGTTAGAGCAACTCTCGCGCCGATGCAGGCGCCGGGTCGGTGCGAACAGGCTGCGCCGGGTTGGACGAAGCGGCTGCGCCGGGTTGGTGCGAGCAGGCTGCTGTGGGAAACCGCACCACCTCGGGTATCCGCCCGGTGGCCAGAAGCCCGAGGAGACGAGCAATCACCGCAATGGGACGCGGGGCCAAGACGCGTCAGCTCGCCTCCGAGGGCCCGCTCGATGATGGCGTTCTTGAAGCGTCGAACGGCGGCATCGAGCTCCTCGGAACTCAGCGGACCTTGCCGAACGAACTGGTCGAGAATCTCAGACGGGACGGGCGCCAGGGGCGCGTCGGGCTTGCCTTTCGGCTTGCGGCGCATAGCCGGTGCCATCTCGCACCGGCCAGCGTCAGAACGATCCGACCAGCCCTTTGCCCTCGATGCAGTCGTAGCTGCGACCAGTCGCGAGACTCTTGAATTCCTCGGTGCGGCCGTTCGGCCAGGTCACGAGCGCCCGGTCGATACGGTCGCGGCGGCCGACGCCGAAAGTGACGGGAAGCTCTGACTGAGAGAGGTAGCTGGAGCCGCTCTTGACCATCCGCGATTGGCTGACGCCCTCGTAGACGATGCGGACGGTGCTGCCGATCGCGTCACGATTCGAGACCGTGCCGCGCAGCCGGAAGCGGATGCTGCGATTGCCCGCGGTCTGATCGTTGCGCAGCAGCACGGCTGAACCGTTGTTGGTGGTCATCAGGACGTCCAGGTCACCGTCGCGGTCAAAGTCTCCGACCGCCAGGCCGCGTCCGACGCGCGGCTGCGCGAATCCGCGCCCGACGGCTCCCGACGCATCACGGAACCGGAAGTTCCCCTGATTCAGAAACAGCTGCGGCCGCTGGGCGTACCCGACGTTGCCGCGGATGTTGCGAACGGTGTCGTCGATATGACCGTTCACGGTGAGAAGATCCAGCCGCCCGTCGAGATCGAAATCGCCAAGCACGCAACCGAATCCCAGGTAGTTGCGCGAGGGGAAACCAACCCCCGCCTCCGTGGCGACATCGCGATACGTGCCCTGGCGCGATCGGCGATACAGACCGATCATTTCGCCTTCGAAGTTCGTGATGGCCAGCGACGCGACTCCCGAATTGTCGACGTCACCGGCGTCGACGCCCATCCCGGCGCGAGCCTTGCCGTCGGCGCTCAGCGCCACTCCCGCCTTCAGCGCGATGTCGGTGAACGTTCCGTTCCGCTGGTTGCGATACAGCTTGTTCGGCTGCGTGTCGTTCGCCACGAAGATGTCCGGCCAGCCGTCCTGGTCGTCGTCGATCAGCGCCACGCCCAGTGACTTCGACGTGGAGTCGAAGATGCCGCACGTCGCCGTCACGTCCTCGAACGTCCCGTCGCCGCGATTGCGGAACAGCCACGAGGTGTCGCCCCGATACGCCTCGGGCGTGCAGTACGATTTCTGCTTCCCATCGAGGCTGCAGAAGACGTCGCGATCGGTCGACCACCGGACGTAATTGCAGACGAACAGATCGAGGAGGCCGTCGCGATCGACGTCGACCCACATGGCGGACGTGCTGAACGCGCTGCGCCCGCCCAGGCCGCTGGCCTTCGTCACATCGACGAAGGCGCCCTTGCCGGTGTTGCGGAAGAGGCGGTTCTGGCCGACGCAGCTGACGAACACATCGGGAAAGCCGTCGTTGTTGAAGTCGCCGACGGCCACTCCCATCCCATACATCTCGACGTCGAGACCCGCGACTCGTGTGACGTCGGTGAAGGTCCCGTTGCGATTGTTGCGGTACAGGCGCAGCGTGGAGCGCTGCCGGCGATGACCCGGCCAGTCGGAACCGTTCACGAGCAGGATGTCCTGCCAGCCGTCGTTGTCGTAATCGAGAAACGCGCAGCCGGAGCCGAGCGTTTCAGGCAGCAGCTTGCCGCCGTAGGCGCCGTTGTTGTGACGGAACGTCAGCCCCGCCGGCCCGGTCACGTCAACGAACTGAAAGCCGGGTGAACCTGCCTGGCCGAGGGCCAGGCGCGGAGCAGCAGCGAGGCCCGCGCCGGCGGCGCATTGCCGGAGAAACTCGCGTCGGCCGAGCGTCACAACGGATTCACGAGGCCGTGCTGGAGGGCGTAGACCACCAGCTCGGCGGTCTTGTGCACGCCCAGCGTGTTCATGATGTTGGCGCGATGCACCGCCACCGTATTGACGCTCACCTGCAACCGCGCGGCGATGTCCTTGTTCGACAGCCCGTCGCAGATCAACTGCAGCACTTCGAGCTCGCGCGGCGTCAGCCGGTTCCGCTCGCCGGTCAGCGACGGCTTCACCAGTGTCTGATCGAACACGCTCTCCCCTGCCGCAACCCGAACAATCGCCGCTGCGAGATCGAGGTCGACCACGTTCTTGAGGACGTAGCCGCGGGCGCCCGCGTCCATCGCCTGACGCACGACCGTCTCCTCCGAATGCATGCTGAGCATCAGGACCGCCACCTCTGGAGCCGCCGCCCGAATCGCTCGCGTGGCCGCCATGCCGCTCATCCCCGGCATCGCCGCGTCCATCACTACGACCCGCGGCCGCAGCTCGGTCGCCAGGCGCACGGCTTCCTCGCCGTCCGCCGCCTCGCCAACCACCTCGAGCCGTGCGTCGTCCTCGAGCAGGCGCCGGAAACCACGCCGCACCAGGTGATGATCGTCGGCCAGCAGAACGGTGATTCGCGCGCTCATGCCACCGCGCTGGGCGCCTTCAGCGGGACGATCAACCGGACGTGTGTGCCGCCGTCGGCGCCACCCCCCACCGTGAGCGTCCCGCCCAGCAGCGCGGCACGTTCGCGCATGGCCACCAGGCCGAGGCCCCGACGGGAGGCGCCCGGACTGAACCCGCGGCCGCGATCCTCGACCTCGAGTTCGAGCGACCGGCCGCGCGATCGCAGGCGGACCTGTGCCTGCGTCGCACCCGAATGCCGCGCCACATTCGCGAGCGCCTCCTGCAGAATCCGGTAGACGTGAATGGCCGTCTGGTCGTCCACGCGGACGGGATCGCCGATCCGCTCGTAGGAGACGGACACCCCTGACTGTCGTTCGAACGTCGACAGATACCACTCGATCGTGCTCTCGAGGCCGAGTTCCTCGAGGATGGAGGGGTGCAGCGACTGCGAGAGGCCGCGGACGTTGTCCAGCGCGCCCTGCGCCGCTTCGCCGATCTCCCGCAAATCCGCCCGCAGCAGCGAGTCGTCCGGGACGCGCCGGCTGACGCGGCCCAGCATCGAGCCTATCGCCGTCAGCACCTGTCCGAATTCGTCGTGCAGCTCGCGCGAGATCTCCCTCAGCGTGGCTTCGCGGGTGGCGATGAGCGTCTGCGCCACGTCCCGTCGTTGGTCCGACAGTGAGGCGAGCTCCTTGAACAGACGGCGGTTTGTCCGAATCAGATAGAGGCTCGTGGCCGTGATCGCCAGCAGTGTGGCGGCAAGGAACCAATACACCCGCCGTTCGACGCGGTCGTAAATCTCCTGTACCTGAGCCACCACTTCTCGTTCGGCCTCGTTGTTCTGGACGAGCAGCCGCGCGACGGCGTTGCTGAGCGAGTCCTGCCTCGCCTGCAGCGTGAGGCGAATCTGCGCGCGTGCCTCGTCGTCTCTGCCCGCGCGCGCGAGCGCAAACATGCGATCTGTGGCATCCCAGAACTGCGCGACGGACTGCGCCAGATATTGCGCCTGTTCCGGCGTTCGACGGGCGAGCGCCACCGCCTCCTGCTGCTTCAAGGCGTCATCGAGATCCGCACGGATGCGCGCGAACGGAGCCGACCACGCCGACAGCGGGTACGGTTCGTCGCCGGCGAGCATGTCGCGCATGGAGTTCGCCAGATCGTTGAGGTCTTTCTGGATGCGCAGCAGCTGCAGCGACTCGCGGCGATTCCGATCCGTGAGCTCGGTCTGGAGGCTTCGCAAGCCGCTGATCTGACCGGTGATGTACCAGGAATAGGCGATGACTAACGCCAGCGTCAGCACCAGGCCGACGAGCAGCGCCATGGTCGGGGATCGGTTCACCGCGCGTCCCGAAGTGGACATCTGGGGGCGATTATAGCGACGCAACCCCGCTCCTTCGGCTGTATGATCCGGCGACGAGGGGATGCCATGAGCGAACTGACACGGCGTGACACGTTGAAACTCGGCCTGACGGCCGCTGCCGGCCTGGCGCTGATTCCGGAGTGGGCGCTGCCCGCCCTGGCGCAGGGCGAGGTTGACGTCCCGTTCACGGATTACCCGGCGAACTTCGTCACCGGACCGGCGGACGGCGCCCGCCGCGTGCTCGACCTGCGGAAGATAGAGGGTTTGATCACACCCACCGATCAGTTCTTCTTCATCCAGCACTACGACAAGCCGCAGCTCGATCCGGCGGCGTACCGGCTGAAGCTGACCGGGCTGTTTACCAAACCGGCCGAGCTGTCGCTCGCCGACCTGCAGTCGATGCGCAGCACCGACGTCGTGAATGGATATGAGTGTTCCGGCAACAGCCCGCGCGGGATGCAGGGCCTCTCGTCATGCGGGCGCTTCACGGGCGTGCGTCTGCGCGATGTGCTGCGGCGCGCCGGCGTGGACGACAAGGCGCGCGAGGTCGTCTTCTTTGGCGCCGACAAGGGCGGCGAAGACGTCGTCTTCAGGCAGCAGACGCTGAAGGTGCAGCAGCAGTTCGCCCGCAGCATCACGCTCGAGAACGCGATGAAGCCCGATCCGCTGCTGGCCTGGGCGCTGAACGGCAAGCCGCTCGACCGCGATCACGGCTTCCCGCTGCGTGTCGTCATGCCCGGCTGGTACGGCGTCGCCAACGTCAAGTGGCTGTCGGAGATCCACCTGCAGGAGAACCGTTTCCTCGGGAATTACCAGGCGCGCTGGTATCGCACCGTCCGTGCGGTCGGTGGCACCGGGGAGCTCAACGATCCGGCCACGCAGTTCGTTGAAAGCGAAGTCTCCAGGCTGAACCTGAAGTCAGTGATCGCGCGGGTCAGGAAATCCGCCGACGCGCACACGGTGTACGGCTTCGTCCTCAACGATGGCACGCCGCTGCGATCGGTTGAAGTCAAGGTGGACGAGGGGCCGTGGCAGCGGGCGACGCTGGATCCGGCGAACACGCAGTATTCGTGGAAGCTGTTCTCCTACCGCTGGACTGGCGCGACACCCGGCGAGCACACACTCGTCTCGAGGGCGACAGACGCCAACGGCGTGGTGCAGCCGACAATAATGGAGCTGGCGCGGAAGAAAACCTTCCTCGAGGACAACTCGCAATTCCCGCGGAAGGTGATGATCGCTTAATTCGTCCTTGGTGCCTGGTTCCTGGTCCACGGTCCGTCCCTGGTGCTCGGTCCGTCCGGACAAGGAACCAGGGACCAAGAACCAGGGGACTACTTGGTATCAACCGGCGTACACCGCCGGCTCTGGTCGTCGAAATCTCGGTACGGCTCGTGGCAGTTCGCGCAGGCCACCGCCACCGTGTCGCTGACGTCGACGATGGCGTCCATGTTCTTGGACTGTGCCGCCTTGTACGCTGCCAGACCGGCCGCCGCCAGGCCTTCGACCGCCTTGCGGTAGGTTTCTTCCTGCACCGGCACCGGCTTTCCGTTCTCGCAGAGTCGTCCCGGAATCATCAGCAGGTTGGCCGTTTCCGCCAGCGCCAGGGCGCTGTTCTCAACCTCCTGCCATCCGCCGTACACGTTCTTGAACGTCTCCGTCGCACTACCCGTCACTTCGGCCGCCGACCGGGGCGCTCCCGGATCCTGCGCCTGCGCGTCGAAGACGATGTTCGAGAACGTAAATGGAATCCCGCGCATCACCTGCGCCAGGTTCGCGTGCGGCTGTGGGGTGAAGGCTACCGGCTCCGCCTGCGGCTTGCTGCAACCAACGCCCGCGGCCGCGAGCGCGACTGCCACGATTAGTCTCGTCGTCATGCGGCCCGGCGCTGCAAGCCGGGGTCCAGATTGCGGAGCAGCGCGACGTTCACGAAGTCGTGCTCTTTGTGGCGGCGGATTCGTGCACCGCCGCCACGGCGCGGAGAATCTCACGGACAACGCGAAATAGTTCGTGGAGACCGAGGTGCTGGTCGAGGCGACGAGCGGTCCGCTTGGAGGCTGCTGGCCGTCACGTTGATGGCAGGTTGGTTGCACCGCCCGCCGCAACACCCGTCGTCAACGAGACTTGTCATGGCCACAATCGTCGGCGCCGTCGCCACCTCGCATACGCCCACCATCGGCTTCGCGCTCGACGCGCACAAGGAGAACGACCCCGTCTGGGCGCCGATCTTCGAGGGCTACAAGCCCGTGCAGCAGTGGCTGGCCGACCGGAAACCGGACGTGCTGGTGATGATTTTCAACGACCACGTCACGTCCTTCTTCTTCGACCACTATTCGCACTTCGCGCTTGGCATTGGCGACTCGTACGCCCCGGCTGACGAGGGCGGCGGCCCGCGAGCGCTGCCTCCCGTCCGGGGTCACACCGGCTTGTCGCATCACATCGCCGCCGGCCTCGTTGCCGACGAATTCGATCTCTCCTACTTCCAGGACAAGCCGCTCGATCACGGGCTGTTCTCACCGCTGTCGATTCTGTGGCCGCACGAGGACGGCTGGCCCGGCGCGATCGTGCCGCTGCAGGTTGGCGTGCTCGAGTTCCCCATCCCGTCAGCGCGCCGCTGTTACACGCTGGGGCGGAGCCTGAAAAAAGCCATCGAAAGCTACCCTGAGGATCTGCGCGTCGCGCTCGTCGCGACCGGCGGGCTTTCTCACCAGGTGCACGGCGAGCGATGCGGGTTCAACAACCCGGAATGGGACATGACCTTCATGGACTTGATCGAGCGCGACCCGGAACGGCTGACCCGGATGACGCACGCCGAGTACGCGAAGCTTGGCGGGTTCGAAGGCGCCGAGGTGATCATGTGGCTCGTGATGCGGGGCGCCCTGTCGCCGACGATCAGGAAGCTGCATCAAAGCTACTACCTGCCGAGCATGACCGGCATCGCCAGCGCGATTTACGAGAACGACGGTCCGGCGGCGGCTCCGCCTGACGCCGCATACCTCGAACACATCCATCATCAGTTGGCTGGCGCCGAGCAGATCGAGGGGTCCTACCCCTTCACGCTGGCGCGCAGCGTCAAAGGCTATCGACTGAACAAGTTTCTGCATCGGCTGACCGAGCCGGCATGGCGCGCGAAGTTTCGATCGGCGCAGGAGGCGCTCTTCGACGAGGCCTGCCTGACCGGCGAAGAACGGACACTGGTTCGCGAGCTGGATTGGCGCGGAATGATCCATTACGGCGTGAGCTTCTTCATGCTCGAAAAGCTTGGGGCCGTGGTCGGCGTGTCCAACCTGCATATCTACGCGGCCATGCGCGGCCAGACGCTGGCCGAATTCCAGCAGACGCGCAATGCGCCAGCAGCGCTGTATTCGGTGGCAGGAACCGATGCCGCGCCGGAACAGGCAGCCTGGGTCAATGCTCCTGTGACAACATAGCAGGCGATGATTCCCCCGCGGGTTGTTCTCGCCGCCGTCGACTTCTCCGAGTCGTCGCGGACGGCCCTGACGTTTGCCGCGCGCCTGGCCAGGCACGCGGACGCGCGGCTGCATGTCGTTCACGCGCAGGATCCGCTGCTGGCACACGCCGCGCGAGCCGCTGGCGTCGACATCGACGGCGAGACGCGCGCCGAACTGTCGGCGTTCATGCAGAGCGCACCTCCGGCGGGCGACTGGAGTCCATTCCAGGACGTTGCCGACGGTCCAGCCGTCAGCGTCCTGTGTGACGCCGCCGACCGCGAGAACGCCGACGTGATCGTCGTCGGCGCGCACGGCATGTCCGGAATCGGCCGCCTGATGTTCGGGTCGACCACCGAGGGCGTGCTGCGGGGGGCGGATCACTCGGTACTCGTCGTTCCGGATTCCTGGACGCCACCAGATGTCGACGCGGACGATTTGCGCGGCATGGGCCCCGTCGTTGCGGGCGTGGAAGCGACGCCGGCGGCGATCGCGGCCGCGCACGCCGCGCACGCCCTGGCCAGTCTGCTCAGCACCTCGCTGCAGCTACTGCACGTCGTGCCGCCGCCGTCCGTGTTGTCGCGCTGGTCGGCGCATGCGCAGACCGCTCAACGCGAGCGGCTGGACGAGGCGCGGGAGCGCCTGCGGGAAGCGGCTTCAATGAGGAACTTAACGCCGGAGAAAATCCGCGTCACGAGCGGCCCCGTGGCCGAAGAGCTCGCCGCAGCGGTGCGCGAGGAAGGAAGTCGCCATCCGCTTCTGGTGCTCGGGCGGCGCACGAGGGCGGAACGCGGCGCCACCCCCGGCAGCACCGCGGTGCGTGTGCTCACCCTGGCCGAGGCTCCGGTGCTGATGTACCTGCCCGACCGGTGACGCTCACGGCAGGAGCGCATGCACCCGGTCGTGGCTCCGCCGGACGGCTTCGCACTGCCGCTCGATCACGTCGCGGGCGTTTGGTGGAAGCATGCCGTTCACCGCGTCCTGATAGGCGGCAAGCGCGGCACTCTCACCTCGCTCCACTTCGCGAATGATGGCCTTCTCATCATGTCCGGCAATGGCATCTCGGATGCCCATCCAGCTGCGGTGCAGCGAGGCGGCGAAAGTTCCCTCGCCATCCTCGTGCCCGCCAAGACGTTGCGCGTACGGGATCAGTTCGTCGGCGAACCGTTCCCGCTGACCGGCAACTTCCAGGAACAGCTCCTTCACGTCAGCGGTCTTCACATGGTTTGCCGCATAGCGGAAACCGCGCTCGCCGTCCCGGCAGGTTTCAATCAGGTGGTTCAGTGTTCCCCGCTCCGTGTGATCAGGCATCTTCTCCTCCGTGCGTGTGCAGGTCTGTGGGCAAGGCGAGTGCCAGTTGCCGCCCGGCGTTCTGCCGCGGCCGGCGCAATCGCGCTCCTGTCAAGGCGGGGAAATCTGCGAGGCGCTGCGGACAATTCCCCGATCCCGCCGTGGTGATTGAGTAAAAAGGCGCGTGTTGCCGGCCTCACGGTGCGGCATCGGCCTTGCCGTCGGCGGATGGCGTGGCGCGGTTCTCCTCGTACGAGCATCTGCTTCGACTCGCGGCGCTGTTCGCCGTCGGTATTGCGCTGTTCGCCGGCCTCCGCTGGCTGCTGGTCCCGGCGGATTACGGCCTGATCGGTCCGTACCGGGCCAGCGCCCTGACGCAGAACCAGGCCCATCCGATCGTCTATGCCGGGCGGCTGGCATGCATCGACTGCCACTCCGACGTTGCCGACGTCCTCAAGGCGAACGCCCATGCGCGCGTCGGCTGTGAGAGCTGTCACGGCGCCCTGGCGGCTCATGCCGCCGATCCCGGTGTGACGGCGATGCGCCCGGACGTGCGCACGACGTGCGCCATCTGCCACGTTCCCGACACCGCGAAGCCGGCCGGCTTCAAGACCGTGAACTTTGCGGAGCACGCAGGCGCGGAATCGTGCAGCTCGTGCCACCAGCCGCACGCCCCGCGGCCGTGAGGGAGTTCGGACATGTCTCCACCTGACCGGCGCGCGTTCCTGCTTCAGACCGGCAAGCTGCTGGTGCTGACGGCCTCGGCAGCCGCCGCGTGGGATTACGTGATGGCTGGCGAGCCCGAGAAGACGCCTGATTACGACGCCGCAGCGCACTGGTGGGCGATGGTCATCGACGTCGAACGGTGCATCGGCTGTGGTTTGTGCGTGCGCGCGTGCAAAACGGAGAACCACGTCTCGCTCGAGCCCGACTGCTTCCGCACCTGGGTCGAACGCTACGAGATCGACCCCGACGACCCGGATCACCCGCACGTCACGTCTCCGAACGGCGGCTACGACGGCTTCCCGCCGGTCACGAACGAGGGCGTGAAGACCTTCTTCGTGCCGAAGCTCTGCAACCAGTGCGCCGACTCGCCATGCGTGCAGGTGTGCCCTGTCGGCGCGACGTTCCAAACGCCCGACGGCGTGGTGCTCGTGGACAAGGACTACTGCCTCGGCTGCCGCTACTGCGTCCAGGCCTGCCCGTACGGGTGCCGCTACATCGATCCGGAGACGCACACGGCAGACAAGTGCACGCTGTGTTATCACCGGATCACCCGCGGCCTGAAACCGGCCTGCGTCGAAATCTGTCCGACCGGCGCCCGCTCTCTCGGCGATCTGAAAGACCCGAACGATCCGATCCACGAGTTCCTGCGTACGCACAAAGTGCACGTGCTGAAGCCGCAGATGGCCACGCACCCCAAGACGTTCTACAACGGCCTTGACGGGGCCGTGCGATGAGGATCCGGCCATGAACGCGGTCGACGGATTCATCTATCCGAACGAGCTGGAACTGCAGTGGAGCGTGCTGATCGTGCTCTACCCGTTCATCACCGGGCTGGTCGCCGGCGCGTTCATCCTGGCGTCGCTCGAGCGTGTGTTCAACGTGCAGGCGGTGAAGCCGACCTACCGTCTGGCCCTGCTGACCGCGCTGGCGTTCATGCTCGTCGCGCCGCTGCCGCTGCAGCTGCATCTCGGCCATCCGGAACGGTCGTTCGAGATGTACCTGACGCCGCACACGACCTCGGCAATGGCGATGTTCGGGTTCGTCTACCTGTGGTATTTGCTGGCCGTTCTCGTCGTCGAGATCTGGCTCGAGTATCGAAGAGAGATTGTCCTTGCGTGGCAGGGTTCGTCAGGGCTGAAGCGTCTCGGGTATGCGACGCTGGCGCTGGGCTCGAAGAACATCAGTCCCGAGGCGCTGCGCATCGACGATCGTGCCGCACGCCTGGTGACCATCGTCGGCATCCCGTCCGCGTTTCTGCTGCACGGCTACGTCGGGTTCATCTTCGGCTCGGTCAAGGCGAATCCGTGGTGGTCCACGCCGATGATGCCGATCGTGTTCCTCTTCTCGGCGATCGTGTCCGGTATCGCGCTGGTCATGCTGATGTATCTCGCGATGACATGGTTCCGCCGCGTCCCGGTGGACATGACGTGTCTCGACACCATCGCGCGATACCTGCTGTATGCCTTTCTGATCGATCTCTCGCTGGAGGTGCTCGATCTCCTGCACCGGATCTACGAAGCGGACGAGTCGTTCAAGACGCTGGACTTCATGGTGCACACGCGCCTGTTCGTCTCCCAGATCGTGCTGCAGATCATCGCGGGAACGCTGGTACCAATCGGCCTCCTCGCGATTGGCAGACATGCCGCGGATGCGCGTCTGCGACGCGTCGTCTACATCACCGCAGGGCTGCTGACGCTGATCGGTATCTTCGCCATGCGCTGGAACGTCGTGATCGGGGGACAGCTGTTCTCAAAAAGCTTCCTCGGCTACACCACCTACAAGATGGCGTTCGCCACGCGGGAAGGCCTCGGCGTCGCCATCGTGCTGCTGATCCTGCCGTTTGTCATCCTCGCCGGGCTCGTGCGTCTGCTGCCCCCGTGGCCGGCGCCGGGCCGACCTTAAGGCCGGCCCCTTCCGGGCTCATCGTTCGACCGGTCAGAACCGATACAGCACGCGCACGAAGCCGGTGTGGCCGCTGTACGGCCGGTTGCCGTACCCGAGCGTCAGGCCGCCGAGCCAATCGAGACGCGGGTCGCCGGTGGCCGGCGCAAAACCCACCGGACCATCGGTGTCGATGGTGTTGAAGTCGACCACGTCGAGCTTCTCGAAGTAGTAGCCGACGCCCACGCCAACCCGCGCGGTGATGAAGTAGCTCACGTCAGCGGTGGCCCGATGCCAGGTGTTGTCGACGTCGGGCAACGGGATGAACTGGTTGGCCGCGGTCAGCGCGGCGACGCGCGGTCCGCCGTGCACGAAGCTGTTGTCGGAATCGCTGTAGTCGTAGCCGAAGCGGACATCGATGTTCCGCAGCGGCCGCGTCAGGTCGACATAGAGGCCGAAGTTGTTCACCTTGTCGTCGTTGTCGAGCGTCCAGTCGCGACTCGGATCGGTCCATTGCGGATCGGGAGCCGGATTCGCGTTGCGCGAGCGTTGCAGCGAGCTGAACGTGTCGCGTCCGTAATTGGCACCGAGACTGACCATCTCGTTGGGGTGGAAGTTGGCGCCGACGTTATAGCTGGTGACCGTCTGCCGATGCAGGCCGAACAACTCGCCGGGACGGTCGACCGGCACCGAGGTATCGGGTAAGTACTTGTCGCGGCCACCGGCAAACTGGAAGAACACGTCTACCGTCTCCGACGGCATGGCGGTCAGCATGACGGACCCGCGCGTACGGTCCCGGTCTGCCTCGTCGTAGTAGCGCAGCGTCGGCTGCGTGCCGCCGGGGCCGGTTTCGTAGTCAACGCCTGTCTCGACGAAACCTGAACCACGCCGCCGCCCGATGTCGAAGCTGCCTCTCACGGTGACGTACTGATTCGAATATGCGTCGTAGGACAGCCGGAAGATGTTCTCTCCGACGTCGGCGAACCCGCGGCCGTGCCGCTCGATGTCCTCGCGCCCATAGCCGGCGCGAACCGTCCCCCAGCCGTTGGTGCTGAAGGACACATTGGCGTCGAACAGGTGTCGCGAGTTGTCGAATTGCGGCGAGAAGCCCTCCTCGATCTCTTCCGGGACCGCGTCGAAGCGCACATACTCCGTGGCATCGAAGATCGGCGTCTGCACGTCGCGTTTGTTGTAGCGATACCGCACCGTCACGTTGGTGCGGCGCGTCGGTCGCGTGCTCATGTTGATCAGCGCGTTGACGCCCTGCGCCTCGGCGTCGGCCGTGGGCCGCGGGTTCGCGGCCAGGTGCGGAAAGTTGGTAAACGTGGCGGGCTGATCGATGACGGAGTTGATCGTCCACGGGATCAGCGCCTCGTCCTGCCGCTGGTTGGTGAACTGCAGCGTTCCGTTCAGCGTCGTGCGCATCGCGAGCTTGTACATGGCCACGGCGCTGACCACGCTCATCATGTTGCTCGGAGCGAGCGCCTCGCGCCCCCGCGCCGGGCCGTTGCCGTTGCTGTAGCCGTTGCAGTCCCAGGGGCCGCTCGCGCCTGTGGACGGACAGTTGAAGACCGTGCTGCCGTTGGTGAAGTCGGTGAGACGAATCGGGTTGTCCCAGACCAGCACCTGGTTGCGGTTGTTGAACCACGAGCCGTCCCAGCCGACGCGCACCATTCCCTTCGGGGCCGTCCACGACGCGCCAATGGAGACGTCGTTGGTCCGTTGATCGATCGGCTGCGGCAGTTCGACCGCGTTGTTGAACGCAAACGACGCGCTCCATGGCTGCTGTCCATCGCGCATCGACGAGACGAACTTCGCGTCGAGATCGACCGCGCTCGTGGCCGCGTAGTTCACGCCCAAGAGCGCCGTGTGACGCGTGTGCCGCAGATCGAAGGGATCGGCCAGCGTGTTGTAGATCGAGCGGTTCGCCTTTGCCGCCGCGACGGTGGCCGTCGTGCACGAGGCGGGCGGTGCCCCGGGCGCGCACGGCACCCCGACCGCTGTGCCGTCATTGGCCGCGTTCGTCGGCCCCTGCACCGCCGCCTGCGCGCTGTCCGGCAGCGTTAACGTGGCGCCGTTCGTGGCGTACGGCGTACGCGTCAGGTAACTGTAGTTGAGCGGCAGCGATATCCAGTTGAAGCCGAAAGTGAGACGCGGCCGTGAATACTCGACGCCGTACCGCTGGTCGCGATAGCCGATGTGGGAGGCGCTCGCGTTGAACAGATACGACCCGGTTTCACGGTTGAGCGCGAGGCTCGTATAGGCACCGTCGCGTGTGTCGCGGTACCGTTCGTACCGCGCCTCGTCACCATCGGTCGTGGTGAACATGCCGCCGACGTCGACGGTGCCCGTGGCGGCCACCGCCGGCGCAGGCTGCTGTGCCGCCGCCAGGTGCGGGAGCAGGAGCAGTGCTGCCGTCAGCGTCAGATAACGGTTCCGCATCGCAGCCTCCTAACGCAGCAGCGCCTTGCCAGACGGCGCATTGGAGCCGTGCACCATCTGGTGACAGTTCGTGCACCCGCGGGCGAAGATCTTGTTGGCATTCTGCGAGTTGTTCAGGACGAACCCGTCATAGACGGTTGGAGGATGCCGCGACGTGACGTGACATCGCTGACACAGAAACGGCTGCTTGCTCACCAGCATGCGGTCGTTGTTCGAGCCGTGCGGGTCGTGACACGTGATGCAGCTCTCGCTGACTGGTGCGTGTTCCCAGAGATACGGCCCGCGCTTGTCCGCGTGGCAGCTCGTGCAGCTTTCGTCGATCGTCGTCCCTGCCTTCAGCAGCTTGACGTTCGTGCTGCCGTGCACGTTGTGGCACGAGGCGCAGGTCAGGGCTCCTTCCCGCACCGGCATATGGTTGAAGCGATGCTGCTTGTTCGTGATGTTGCGATGACAGCTGGCGCACTGCTGTGTCACCGTGCTGGCCTTGAGCTGCGCCGGTCCCTTCGAGGCGTGCACGCTGTGGCACGTCGTGCAGCCGATGTTCCGCTGATCGTGCTGACTGCCGTCCCAGAGCGCGTGTGACGCGCGGTTATGGCACGACGTGCACGTCTCGGACGCCTCGTTCGGACGCATCGCGCTGAATCGCCTGATCAGCGCCGGATCGCCGCTCTCGGCGTGCTTCTGCCCAGGCCCATGGCAGCTCTCGCAGCCGTGCGTCGCCGCCGGCGTGCGCTCGTTGAACGCCAGCGCGTGCTTCGTGCCCTTGTAGGACTGGTCGTGGCACGTCAGACACGTGGCTTCTCCTGCATACCCGGCCTGCGCAGGAGCAGGCGCCGCCGGTTTCGCCGCCCCCTGCCCGCGCGCCTGGAGTGCCGGACGTGGTGCCGCGACAATCGCCTCGCGCGCCGCCACGACCGGCCCGGCGACGCTGATGATGGCCACCCCCAGATAGACGCTCAGCGCGATCGCCACGCCTGGAAACCACCGATGTCGACTCATCCCGATACCCCTCGCCGATTCGACCAGCCGGGAATTTCCCGCAGTGCAGAGGATTTTTCCGGCCAGCCCGACCCGTTCGCCGTTACTCGATCGTGTGACACAGCTCGCAGTCCTGACGGATCGCGAGCCCTTCTGTCGTCTTGTGGCTCTCGTCGTGGCAGCGGAAGCAGCCCATCGACGTTGTATGGCCAATCTGGTTCGGATACGTGCCCCAACCAACCTTCATGCCAGGAAAGACGCTGCGCCGGTAGATGCTCTGCGTCACGGCGATCGCTTGGCGCAAATCCGCCTCTTCGAACGGATGCGGCTGCCGCACGTTCACCGCCGCACGAATCGTTCGATCGATCGCGCGAAGCCCGATCTCCTGTGTTGCGTACTCGCCGCGCAGCGCGCGCACCGCTTCACGGCGGATGAATGGAATCTTCGGGCTGATCTGGCCGGCGCCGATGGCGCCGTCCACCTCTCGCTCCGGCGACACGCTGAACCGGTGCGCGGGGCGGTTGTGACAGTCGAGACAGTCCATGCGGCGCCGCGGCTTGCCGGCGACGTCGCCAGCGGTCACGCCTTCCGCGAAGTACTCGCGCACACGGCCGTCGGGCGTGGCAACGCGCACATAGGGAATCTGCTCCCGCTGGTGGTCGAGCGCGACGTACTCGACTTCGTTCGCACGGTTCATGTGCCAGTGAATGCCGCTGCCGGTGGTCGTGCCGGAGATCGGCCCGCCAACGCGCAAACGCACGGTCGTCATCGTCCGCGTGTTCGCCTCATCGTCCGCGTGCTCGTAGAGCACCTTCACCTTGTCGCCGACGAACCGGTCCGGCCGGTGGCACTGCTCACATGACGTCCGCACGTCCGGCATGCGCTCGAGCGGCGTCGGGATCGGCCGGCTGTGGCTCCCGGTCACCGCCAGCCAGAGCTGTCGCGTGCCGTTCAGCTTCGCGGTGAGAAATCCACCCGCACCGGGGCCGACGTGGCACGTCACGCAGTGGACGCTGCCGTGCGTGCCGCTCTGGTGCGCGACGAACTCCGGCTCCATCACGGTGTGACAGGCCTGCCCGCAGAACGCCTGCGACTCCGTGTACTCCACGGCGCCGAAACTCGCAATCGACACGATCGCGAGGTTGACGAACGTCGCCGCGATGAGAACGAAAACGGTCCGGCGGATCGCCGGGTCGTTCATATCGATGCGCGGCCAGGCCGGGCCGGAGACACCACGGGCAACCCGGCGTCTCTCGAACCACAAGCCGACAGGTATGAGCAGCAGACCGGCGATGAACAGCGCCGGCACGAGCAGGAAGACGACGAGACCGGTGTAAGGGTTCTGAAGATAGCCGGCGGCGTGGACCGCCACGAGAAAGAGAAACAGCAGGGCGCTGGCCGTAGTCAGAGCCACACCGATCCGCGCGATCGGGTTGCGAAGCGCGCTGACGACGAAACCAGGGCGCATGGCGTCCGCCGACTATTTCTTCTTCAAGCTCGCCATATAGGCGACAACGGCCTCGAGATCTTCCTTGGCGAGGTTCGGATACGCACGCATCGGAGGCTTCCGCTCCGCCTTCGTTTTCTTCGTCATCTCCGCAGGATTGACCAGCCACGCGCGGATTTCATCCGTCGTCAGGCGGCTGCCGACATCGTCAAGCGCCCCCTTCTGGTTGCCTTTGCCGGCGATCGAATGGCAAACGGAACACTTCTGATCGGCGTACACCTTCATTCCACGTTCGATCTGCGCTTTGTCCTGCGCGGCGACACTCTGAGTGGCGGCGATCAGGATACCCAGGACGGAGACTGCATTCACGACGTTGACCACAACGACCCCCTAAAGAAGTGCTGAAGGGCACCAGGAAGTTGCGAGGGATTTTTTTGCCGTCAGATTGTACCTGCGAAACCCGTGAAGTAAACGGTCCTCTCGCAGACACTGCACACATCAGGCGTTGCGAAATTTTTCACGGCGGCCGTACTGCGGCTGCTGTGCCGTTCGTCCAGTGGAGGTCGCCGAGATCTCGTGGAGACCGCCAGCGTGTGCCGCCGGCGGACCTGCAGGCAACTGCCGGACGAGCAGGGCCGCAACCGCACCCGTCAGCACCGCGAGCGTCCCCCAGACCGCTAACTCGCTGGCCGCGGCGACATGCCCGCTGCGAGCGGCCAGCGCAGAATTCACTGACAGAACAACGAGGTACATCGACGCCTGGACGCCCGCTGCCGTGCCAATCCAGCAGCCGTGAGGGCTGTGGAACCACAGGAGACCGCCGCTCGCGATCAGGATCGGCACCATCACCGTCAGATCGAGTGCGGCGACGAGCTTGAACGCGTCCGTGTCGATCGGTGGGGCGTGACCACGGAAAACCACGTCCGCCCACATGACAAGCCACACCGTTGCGAGCCCCGCGCCGACGCAGAGGAAGTAGACACCCGCAGCTTGAGTCAATCCGCTCCGTGCCGTCACGGCAAGTCGCGGACGGTCGATTGCCGCGATCGACACCGAGAGCGTTACCACGGACACCAGACACAAGGCGACATACAGGGGAAAGAACGCGTTGAGCTCGGCGCCGAACAGGTAATACGAGTAGTTGTAGACCGCGTAAGCAAGCAGCCCGAGCCGTCCGGCGCGCGCCCGGGATGAGCCTCGAGCGGCGAACCGGCCGACGAGCACCAGCGCAGGAACCGCTACCAGGAGCGTTACCCAGTCGTTGCCAAACCAGGTCTCGCGGATCCACTCGACGTCCCGATACTGCGCGCGGAAGATGAGGCCAAGCGCTGCCTGGATAGCCATGAGACCGGCGACGATATTCGACAGTCTGCCGGGGTCCGCCACCGCTCGACCGACGTCAGAGCGTTCGAACGTTGTACTCGACATGGTCCAGCTCCAACTGGATGTAGGCAAAGGATCCGTTCGCCGTATGCCACCGGGCCTCACCGGCGGACCAGATTCGGAGCGGTCCGAACGGTCGATAGGACCCGACCGGTGTCGACCAGCGGAGTCTCGTCATGCCGGTGCCGTGGGTGGAGGCTCGATACCGGTCGTCGGAGACGAAGTCGATCAGTTCCCCGCTGCCGTTGAACGACAGTTGGGCACGGACGGCGACGCCGGCGTTCACGAACCTGACGCCCACACGGCCGCGGTCGATCTCTTCCCAGACGAGCACAGGGTCCAGGAGCGTCCCCGGCGCGAGCAGGCACATGTCGTTCAGGAACGTCACCGTTTCGCTCTGAAACATCTCGGGGCCGGTCAGACTCACGATAGGAATGACGCCGCCGACCCTGATCTCCATCGATGCCGAGCCGTCCGCGTACCGGTGATAGCCCTGCATCGGCGCGCCAAACATTGAGCTGGTCAGGTAGAAGAAGCGTTTTCGTTCCCGGACGAACGTGTACTGCTCCGCGCACAGCGGCATCCAGCGGGAATCGGCGGCGCTGCGGATTCGGCCGTGCAGACGTAACCGGAAGTTCGCCACCGATGGCTGGCCGACGACGCCGGCGCCGTGGAGGTAGCGCCGGACCGGGTCCGGCAGGCGCATCAGATGTGCGTTGGTGATCACCGGGCGGACCGGGCTCACGCCATTGAGCGCCTGGCGCACGTCGTCGTGAAATGCACGCCGCAGGCCCGGTGTCGGCAAGGCGAGAAACGCGATCGCCATGACTACGCCGCCTCCTTCCCTGCCGCTCGCCGCTCCGCTTCCCGCTTCAGCGGTTGTAACGACAGCCAGCGAATGGCGGATACGCCTGGGGAAACGAACGACCAGTACCTGCGGAACCGGTCGCGCGCGATCGGATCGGTGGCCACCGCCCGCGTTTCCGTCCGAAAGATGGAACGGCCGCCGTCAACGGGATCGGCGCGTAGCGTCCAGACAATTTTCACTTCACCCGGCGTGTGGTATGCGGCGAATTCGTCCGGCGGCAAGGCCCGGAACGTGACATCAGATTCCCAGGGTTTAGTCACCGCGCCGACGACGATCTCGCGGCCGGGGCGCTCGGCGAGCACGCCCCACCCAAGCGACCGTGTGGCGGCGAGAAGCCCGCGCGGCTGTGCCGGGTCACCGGGCGATGCGCCGAGCGCCAGCTCCCGCGCCCTGAAGATCGCCTGCACGAGCGGCAGCTCGAACAGGTCCTGCTCCTTCGCCGCAGCGAGCACCTCGGCTGCCGGCGCCGCTACCGAGATCGAGTGACGCTCGACAACGTCGTACTCAGGCATGAACTGATCGAGGAGCTCGTCGTTTTCGTCCAGTCGCGGAGCCGACGGCTTCCCGTATGACTTCCATGTGTTCGCTGCATACGCGGCGTAGGCCGCAGCGGCGGCCGCCGTCGCGACCGTGACCAGACGCACGGTCGACCGAATGAGGCCAGACATGTTCGAGCCTCCTGCCTGCGATCGACGCATAAGTGCTGCCTGCGCCGAGGAACCAAAAGCCTCGGCGAAACCGGCATGTGCTCGTCTGCGGACGAGGGCCAGTGAGGATTCGTCCGGGGTGGTGCGTGTTCTTGCGCATCCGGTCGCTCGATAATCGGTGAGGCCGGAGGCTCATGCTCGACTCCGTGATCGGTGCCGCAGTTGCCATGGTGGCCGGGGCCGTAGCCGCGATGACCGGCTTCGGGATCGGCAGCCTGCTCACTCCCGTGCTCGCGCTCACTGTGGACACTCGGGTGGCCGTGGCCGCCGTGTCGATTCCGCATGTCATCGGCACGGCGGTGCGGTTCGCACTCCTCCGCGGCCGAATCGATCGCAAAGTGTTGCTGAGCTTCGGGCTCACCAGCGCCGCCGGCGGACTCGCAGGCGCGTCACTCTACGAAGTCGCCAGCAGCCGGTGGCTGAATATCGTCTTCGGCGGCTTGCTGCTGTTCGCGGCCATCAGCGAGGCAACGGGTCTCGCCCGGCGGATGCGCTTTCAGGGGCCGGTGGCGTTGGCCGCGGGGGCGCTCTCGGGGCTGCTCGGCGGCCTCGTCGGGAATCAGGGCGGCATCAGATCGGCGGCATTGGTCGGATTCAACCTTCCCAAAGAGACGTTCGTGGCTACCGCCACTGCTATCGCGCTTCTTGTCGACGCCGCCCGGCTGCCGATCTACATCGCCAGCCAGTCAGGCGAGCTGCTCTCGCTCGCGTCATGGATTCTCGCCGCAACGATCGGCGTCACCGCTGGCACGGTGGTCGGCAGCCGGGCGCTGAAGAGCGTGCCGGAGCGGTGGTTCCGACGCGTCCTCACGGTAACGCTCGCGACACTCGGTGCGCTGATGCTGTCGCGAGCGTTCCGGTGATGAATCTCGCTTACGCCGCCATCCGCGGCCTGACCGGCAGCGCGGCAACCGCCTCGTGGAGTGCATCCCGCAAGGCGACTTCGCGTGGATCGCCGGTCAATGATGTCCCCGACTGACTGGTGACATACGCGTAGCCGACTGCAATCGCCGGATCGGCAAACCCGATCGAACCGCCGGCGCCCGGCGCGCCGAACGCCTCCGGGCTGCCGAATGGCCACGCGGCGTTTGGTTTCATGAACCCGAGCGAGAACTCCACCTCTCCTTTCATGCATTCGTCGAAGAAGCCGTACGCCGGCCGCACAGCCGGGGCGGCCAGCAGATCCAGGGTTTCGCGACGCAGCTTCAGCTCCGCTCCGCCGGTCGCAAAGACGCTGTACGCGTGGGCGATGGCACGCGCGGTTCCAACGGCTCCGCCCGCCGGTATCTCGAGGTTGCGTGCGTAGACACGTTTTCTGTCGAGCGGCAGCTCCGAGCCACGCAGCGCTCTGACGATCTTCGACCTGCGGTTGATCACCTCCAGCAACAGGCGCGGCGGGAAGCCGAACAGCATGTCCCGCTTCCGCGGTGCCGCGAGCGTCGCCAGACAGTTCGTGGGAATGTCCTCCGGCAGGCGGATGTAGACGTCGAGGCCGAGCGGCCGTGCGATCTCTTCTTCGAAGAATTGTCCGAGCGTGCGATGCTGCGGATCGATGCGACGCAGCAGCTCACCCTCGTAGAAGCCGATGGTCACCGCGTGATATCCCTGGCGGGTTCCCGGCTCCCATGCCGGCGTCTGCCGTTCGAGCACCCTCGCGAGCCGATCGACGTCGGCAACCAGGCCACGGTCGAGCCGCTCGTCGAGCGCGTACAACCCGGCCTGGTGCGCCAGCAGCTGGCGCACCGTGATCCGTTCCTTCCCGTGCAGCGCGAATGCCGGCCAGTAGGTGCAGACGCGTTCGTCGTAATCGAGCCAGCCACGGGAGTGGGCCAGGGCCAGCGTCATGGCGGCGAGCCCTTTGGTCGTCGAGTGCACGATCACCATCGTGTCCTCGTTCCACGGCTCACCGGTCTTCTTGTTCCGCACGCCGCCCCAGAGATCGACCACCTTTTCGCCGTGCACATACGCGCAGACCGCGCCACCCAGCTCGCGGCGGCTGCGAAAGTTCTCGGCGAACGCGTCGCGCACGCCTTCGAAGCCGCAGGCGACCGCGCCGCCGATTTCGTGTTGCGCAGACATCGTCCGCCTCCTTCCCTGCCTCACGCGTGAACCGGGCGTGTGCCCGGGCTCACGCGATCGTCGCGAGCTGCTTGTGACGGTTCGCGGCCTCTTCTGCTGCCCTCGCCGCCTCGGTCGCCAGCCGTGCCAGCCGATCCCACGTGAAGGCAACGTCAAGGAGGCCGTTACGGGTGCCTGCCCGATAGGCCGCCGCCATCCGCCGGCGGTCGTCCGCGATGGCGGCCTTCTTCTTCGCCACCGTGGTGTAGTACTCGGCGAGCTCGAGATGATCGGATCGCGTGCGCGCCAGCAGTGCCAGCTTGTGGAGCTGATCGGGAGTCGGGTCCGGCGCACCGCGTCCGGCCCACAACTCGGTTGCGCCCATCGGCAGGACCGCCGGACGGCCGGCGGCGTGATCAACGTGATAGGCGGCGAGCTCGCGCGCCTCCGCTGCCCACCCCATGGCGAGTGCCGCCTCGCGATCGCAGTGACTGGCTGCACTCGTCGCGACTGCCCGGTTCAGGTGGACGGCGTACACGGCGGCCGTGGCGCGGTGGCGCGCCGCTTCTTCGACGTAGCGATCGGCTACCGCCCTGAAGTGTGCGGCCAGTGCCAGGTTCGCCACAGGGGTTTCTGACGCCACAAGCTTCTGCACGGCCAGCTTGTGAAACACGTTCGACGGCGTGTCCGCCGCAGCCGGACCGGCGATGCCGACCAATGCGACGGCCGCGATCGCAACACGAGAGAAACGTTTCATGGCATCCCCCTTCCCGGTCTTACTTCTCCGGATGATGCGCAGCGTGATCAGCTTCGGTGGTCTCGGTGATCGCTGGCGCTGTCTTCATCATTCCGCACGACTGGTGCATGTGCCTGCGCTGCGCAACGAGCTCCTCGAGGACGGCCGCCACCGCCGTTACTTTGTCCTCACCTTTCGCCGCCTTCATCTGTGCGACCAGATCAGCAAGTTTCTGATCGGCAGCAGCCATCTTCGCCATCATGGCCGCCTGCTCGGCCATCTTCTGTTTGTGGTCGGCCATGTCTCCCTGGTCCCGCATCACGGCAGCCGCACCCGGTCGACTCTGGCCGAGGTCGTTCTTGTGTCCGGCGGGCGCTGGCGTTTGAGCAAGGACCGCGGGGGTGCTGAGGACCGCTATCACCAGCGCGACCGCTGGCCACATGCGAGCGACGGACGGGAGCGTTTTGGTAGCCATGGCAGTCCTCCAAGCGGGTGTCAACAGATGACAGGGCACAACGCGTGCCGCGCGTTGTGCTGCAGGCTGCTGGAGACCTGCGCCATCACCGGCGCTACGCGGAATGTGCAGCGGGATGTTCCGCAGGTGACGCGAACTTATTCACGGGTACGAGCACGATCTTGCCTGTGACGCCGCCTCCCGCGAGCAACTCATGGGCGCGTCTCGCGTCGGCAAAAGGAAGCCTCGTGACCAGGGGCTGGATCTTGTGCTGCCGGAGAAGCTCGAACAGCGTGAGCAGATCCTCACGAAACAGCGCTGGTCTCAGCCGTTTCAGCCACTGGATGCTGTACGGGATCACCCGCTTGCGGCCGGGAAGAACCCAGCCGCCGGCGATGTACAGGCCGAAGACAGCGATTGGACGAATGCGGTGACGGCGGCGGCGCACTCGGTCCGACGGTCGCTTTCCCTGGACGGCGGACGTCAGACCATAGGCCACCACCGTCCCGCCGGGACGGAGCGCTTTTCGTGAACGCCAGATGTGCGTTCCCCCGATGCTGTCAAAGACCGCGTCGGCGCCCGCGCCCGTGAGACGGTGGATTTCGTTCACGAAATCCTGCCGCTCGTAATCGATCGGGATACCACCCAGTCTGGAAACCGTCGCCGCGCCGCGCGACGAACAGGTACCGTACAGTTCCAGGCCGGCAACCCGTCCAAGCTGCAGCAGGGCCGTCCCTACACCACCTGCCGCACCGTGGATCAGCACGCGCTGCCCCGCTCTGACCCTGGCCGCCCGATGCAGCATCTGGTATGCCGTCACGTAGTTCAGAATCAGGCTCACCGCCTCGGCGGCATCCAGCCCGGGCGGCACCGGAATCAGTTCACGCTGCGGCAGGCACACAAACTCCGCATACGCGCCGCTAATCGGCAGCGCGGCAACGATCTGGCCCGGTTCGATACCGGACACACCGGCTCCCATCCGATCCACGACGCCAACGAGATCCCAGCCTGGGGTAAACGGCACGCGAGGCGTCTCGGGATGAACGCCTTCGCGCATCATCACGTCCGGCAGCGAAACACCCGCGGCCATGACTCTGACCCGCACTTCACCAGCTCTCGGCTCGGGGCATGCCTCTTCGACCGCGCGCAGTGCATCCGGTCCGCCATAGTGCGTGACGATGAAGCGGGTGTGCGTAGTCATGAATCAGCGCCCTCCGCGCGTGGGGGCACCGCTCCAGGCGGGCTCTCGCCTGGCGGCTCAGTCCTCATTCGCATGCCCGGATGCGTTTCCGATGGTGCGAGTCAGGCCATGCATCAATTGCTGGCGCTCGCTCGCGCTCAATCTCGCCGTCCGGTGCATCAGCAGATACGTCGACGGCGGCATCTCGCCTTCCGCCATCACCTCCGCCGCTTCTCCCGCTTCCTCCTGCGGCCGGGCCCACTCCGAGAAGTTCAGCTTCGCGCGGCCTTCGTCGACGTCGTACTGGACGAGCCACGAGACGGGCGCGACGTTCGCGTACCGCGGCCACGCCGTTTCGTTGCTGTGGCAGTCGAAACACGCGCGACGCGCGAGCTCGCGCGTCGTTGCGCTGTCCCAGAGCGGCTCCATCGTCCGCGGCGGGTTCGAGTGATCGCGGCCGTATGGCACCGCCTGGACGCCGATGAAAGCGGCTGCCAGCGCGATCACTGTCCGCGAGAACCAGTTACGAGGCATAGCACCCTCCAGCTTCCCTCACCTCCGCGTCACGCCGCCCGGCGCAGGGCCTCCGGCCGCCGCGCCGGCATTTCGATGACGGCGCCAGGTTTTCTCCGCTCGCGCCACAGCGCGGCGGCTCCCAGCGCCATGATGGGCGTCGCCGGAAGCCCTGATCCGACTCCCAGCGGCACGATCGCCAGAAGAAACGCGATTGCTCCGGCGAGACCGGCTTGACGCCATCGTCCGCCGCGCAGCAGCGCCACGGCGATGAACGCCTGGCACGCGGCGATCGCGAGCACGATTGGCGTCAGGTGCTGGGCGAAGAACCCGAAGATGAATTGTCGATAGACGTCGAGCAACGCGAAGGACGCATATCCGAGATAGTCCATCGGGGAGGTCCACGCGGTCCGCGCGTTTGCCACCGAGGCCCACGCGAAGAGCATTGCAAACGTCGCCAGACCGGCACGTCGCCAGCGCACGCTGACCACGAGCATCAGCAATGCGACAACGGTGGATCCCAGCTGCCCATAGAGCAGCTCGGTCTCGGTAATCGCCGGTGCGGGTACGGCAGCGGTTCGCACGACGTCGTTGCGCGCGAGCGCACGACCGTAAAACGTCATCGGGACGGGATCTCCGTCCAGCATGCTGGTTGCGCCGGCTTTTGCCGGCCGCTGCGCGTGGAGGTGGAGGTGCGGCTCGTCGCTGTTGCCGGAATTGCCGATCGCACCGAGGCGCAGCCCTGCGCCGACGCTCTGTCCGGCCTGAACGGTTACGCTCCCCTGCCGGAAGTGCCCGAGGAATACCTGCGCGGTGCCGCAGGCGAGAAGCACGAAATTACCGGCGAGCCGCTCCCGGTCCGCGGTGGGCGGCGTCATGTCGGGTGCGGTGTTTTCGACCTGCAGCACGCGACCATCACAGGGGGGCGAGCACCGGCTCACCAAGGCTGACGTACTCCTCCAGGCCGGACGGCGCAATTCCTGAGGCACGCCGGCCGCGCTCGTCGATGCGGACGATATCGACGCCGTAGCTCTGACCCCTGTATGGCGTCGCGGATTCGGCCAGTGTCTCGACGTGCGCGTTCGCCAGCTCACCGCCGCCGCCGCTTGCCACGTAATACGTGCCGCTCAATGGAAACGACAGGTTGATTGACGGCGGTGCCGCTGGTGGGCGCCGGGCCGCCACAGCCTGCACGAACAGCCCACCCGCTCCGGCAACGAAGAGCGCGCAAATGGCGAGTTCCACATACGCGAGCCGCCCGACTGGGCGCCAGCGCAACGTGCGCAGGTCGTACGCCCGATACCGCACGCCGATAGCCACGACCGACAGATAGACGAGCGCCGTGTACCACGGCAGCACCAGCCACACGCCCGCGACCGCGGTCGCCGCGATATAGGCGATGAGTCCGGCCAGATACAACATCGACGCGAGCAGGCTGCGCCGCCGCGCCTCGAACAGGCGCGCCAGCAGGATGACGGGAATGATGATCTGCAGAACCGCGACGGTCGTCGGAATCATGACTCCCCTCCTTCAGGGGCTCGCCGGCGGCTTTCGAGCCGGCGCGCGACGTCACGCATCAGCGCCGGTCCCTCTGATTCGACGCGATCCTCGATGACGGCGCGCTTGAACACGCCAAAGAGTCCGCCCAGCAGGTCCACCCGGGTGCGGTTCAGATAGGTGAGGTAACAGGACGGTGCGGCCTCGTCACAAACGACGGCAGTCACGCTCAGCGCACCATCGATGTAGTGGCTCGCATACAACTGCGTGCTGACCGTCATCGCCTGAGGAGCTCGATCGGCATGCAGCAGCTGTACGTAGGTGACTGACACGACCGTCTTTCCGGATCCGTATCGATCCCGCGACCAGTAATAGAACGACTCGCCGGCAGGAGGTGGCGTGCGCCGCGGCGCGATCAGCGAGTTGACGATCTCGGGAAATCCGCGGGTCAGCCACGGCGACCGCGCGGTCATGGCCGAGAAGGCCTCCCCGACCGACATCCGGCCGCCGTGATCGGCATACGGCGGCAGCGCCAGCAGCCCGCTCTGCCGGTGCAGACGCACACGCGCGATCAGAATGCGCCGGAATTCGCGCTGCGCCGCATCCCGCCACTCGCTTCCGGCACTGCGCAGCGCCTCCTGAAGGCCGTGGATTTCGGTTGCCGCCAGCTTGAAGTCGCAGCCGCTCACGCGGCACCGTCTCAGGGCATCGATTTCGCCGGGGTCGAGAATCAGCGCGTCGAGATCGTCGTCGGCGATCGAATCGGAAAAGCGGCCTACGGCGAGAACCATCGGTCCGCGCTTCAGCTCGTCGATGGCTCGGGTCCACTCGATCAAGGCGTCGGGTCGCGCCTTCAGCCGTGCTGCAGCAAAGAACGCAATGTGGCCGTCATCCGCAGGCAGCACGCGCGCGATCACGCCGCCGGTGTCGAGTCGTGCCCGATCGGCCTGGCTGACCCGGACGGTCGGCTCGAGGAACGCGAAGGGCGGCGCGATGCCGGCTCCAGACGCGACAGCAACCACCGGGAGCAGGCCGAGAGCGGCGATCCACACAGGCGGTTTCATGCTTCTCTGACATCGAGAGCGGCAAGTCTGTGGCCATACGGTCGGGCGCAGAAAGTGGCGCGAGTGAAGAGTTCAGGCGGCCGACGTGATCGAGGGCGCGGATTTTTCACCAGGGGCGCGTGATGTTCCGCGCCGTCGTCATTCGAGCGCGTGACTGGGCGGCGTCAACGCGCGCCGCCGCTGAGGCAGGAAGGTTGCAGCCGATGCGGTATTCGCCGATGTAGTGCCCGCCTTCAGGCGTACAGGCCAGGAGGAGCTGATGAAACCGCTACCCCATGATTACGAGATGACGCTGACCGGAGCATCCGCGGGTTATGCGACCGCGTCAGCAGCCGGCCTGGCGGATTTGACCACGGCACCGCCGGCCGAATACGACGGACCGGGGGACGCGTGGAGTCCCGAGCACCTGCTGCTGGCGGCGGTGAGCTCCTGCTTCCTGTTCACCTTCCGAGCCGTTGCGAAGGCATCGCACGTGGACTTCGTCGAGGTCGAGGCGGTCACGGCCGGCACGGTCGACCGGACCGGCGGCGTCACGCGGTTCACGGATATCGTCGTTCGTCCGACCATCACCACGCCGGCCGGAGCAGATGGCGCCGCGGTGCAACGCGCCATCGACAAGGCGGCATCGCGCTGCCTGGTGTCGTCGTCTCTCAATACCCGAGTACGTCTCGAGCCGACCATCCGCCAGTCAGCGGCGGCTGCATAGACAAAGGCCGAAGGCCGAAGGCCTAGGGCCTAAGGCCGAAGGCGCCGCGCCTGTGCCTGCTCCATTGCGTACGTCTTGAGGGCCGGGCTCGTCATTCCCAGGGCGCCGGCCTCGTCCGCCGCGCGCTCGGCATCCCACTTATCCACCACCATTCTCTTGACCATCCACAGGGCGGCGGCGCGATTCGCGCTCGCGCAGTGGATGAATGCGGGCTGATTGTTCGGGTCGGTGACGGCGGCGATGAACTTGTCGACGAGCATCGGATCGGGCGAGCTGGCGTTGAACGGGAGATGGATGAACCGCAGCCCGGCCGCTTTGGCCGCAACGGCTGACGCTTCGATCTCCGAACCGGGCTCGGTCGCCAGGCGTAGATTGATGACCGATGCGTACCCCAGCTTCCTGACCTCGGCGAGCGCAGCCGGCGCGGTCGCCCCTGCGCACGCCACGGTGTTACCGATGTATCCGAAATTGACGATGCCCGGGACCGATGTTTTGTTGATGCCGCTCTGGGCAGCCGCAACGACCATCGTGCTGAGGAACAGCACGCCGCACACAAGCGAACTCACTCTCATGATCTGTCTCCTGAACAAGGCGTCTTCGCTGCCATCCGGCCTGACGCTATCGACGGTGTATCCATTCGTCGATCTTCTCCCCCGCCACGAGCACGACCAGCGTCAGCGTCAGGGCGATCAGGCTCGTCCGCCAGATTCCCGCTCCGACGGCGACGCCAACCGCAGCCACCATCCAGATTGCCGCCGCGGTGGTCAGTCCCTGCACGTCCTGCAGGTCCGGTCTGCGCATGATGACACCACCACCGATGAAGCCGAGACCGGCAGTGATGCCTTGCAGGATCCGGCTCGTCGCGGACGCATCGTCAGCGGCGAGCAGAAGCCCGACGATCGTGAAGAGCGCGCCGCCGAGGGCGACGAGCGCATGCGTCCGGAGACCGGCGGGCTTTCCTTCCCACTCACGGTTGAGCCCAACGGCGGCGCCGAGCAGCGTCGCCAGCGCCAGGCGCCCGGCAATTTCCCAGATCGTCTGGGGTGGTGAGACTGTGTCCATTCGATCGAGACGGGATCTTACGCCGGGAACGGACCCCGTCCGAAGCTTCGGTCCGGCCAGATCCATCAACACGCGGCCATGGCCGGCCCGTCGTGGTGCTCTTAACGACGATGCGCGCCGTGACCGGCGTGGCCTGGAGCCGGCAGCGCATTCGCCAGAATGTCGACCACGAGGTCGGCATGGATATCAATCAGCACGAGATCGCGATCGGCGAACCGATACTGCAGCTCCGCCGGCAGCGGCGGCAGCACCCCCAGGAACGACGGCCACATCGCCGATCCCAGTTCCCAGGGGAACCGCTCGTTGATCGTCGGGGCCGGCACCTCCGGCGCGCGCTCTTCGTTGATGAACGCGAGTACGGCCTCGACCGTCTGTCCACACCCAGCGAGTCGGGATTGCAGACGCGTACGGATCAGGGCGCCGACGTCGGGCGTCAGGATCACACCGCGCCCGGCCTCGCCACGCGCCGTACGGATTCCTGCCTGCATGGCCTCGAGCGCGTGGAAGATGTCTTCGCCGTCGTCGAACGACTGCGGCAGCGACAGCTTCCGCTCAACCTCGTTGTGCACCTTCATGTATGCGGCGATTCGTTGATCGAAGGCCTCCAGAATCGGCGCCTCGACCGCGGTCGGCGTCACCGGCTGGACACCGCAGCCGGCCTGCGCCGGCACTGAGAGAACGGGGAGCAGCACCAGCGGGATGGAAACAACGACGGCAACCATAGTGAAACCCTCCTAAGCACCCCGGTGCTTTCCGTGTGGATGGACGTGCGCGCGCGCAAAGCGGCCGACGTGAAGCAGCCGCGCGGCAATGAACGTGAGCGGCACTCCGAGCAGCGACAGCAGCGCCCCGAGTTTCAGCTCGGCCAGCTGCGGCCCCGGCGGGAGGAGTGTCGTCGCGAAGAAGAGGGACAGGGTGAAGCCGACCGACACCGCGAGCGCGATGACAATGACCTCGCGGGCGCGCAGGTTCGCCGGCAGCTTCAGGCCCAGCGCCAGGGCAAGGCCGACACCGATCGCGATTCCGGCCGTGCGGCCCAGCAGCAGGGCGGCGAGCGTCGCCCACGTCCCGGTTCCGTAGCCGGTGAGCACGACCCCGGCGTTGACGAGTCCGAAGAGGAACAGCGCGGCCTGGGCGTGGTAGTGCCACACGTGCTCGAAGTGGCGCGGTGTGGCGCCTCGCTGGTCAGCCTCGTCGGCAAACAGTTCGTCCAGCCGCCGCCGCGCGTGCGGCATGAACGGGATGATCGGCAGGAGCGCCAGCGCCGGATGGAATCCTTCCAGGTAGAGCGCCAGCCAGGACAATCCGCCGGCGACCCAGATGTACGGCCAGAACTGCTTCACGTGCCGCCGTTGCAGCCACCACGCGACCCCAATCGCGGCCGCCATCAGCACTGCCGCTCCCCCCGTGCGCTCGGCCGCGTTCGCGAAGACGGGCGCGATGACCACCACGCCGATCACGTTCGACACCAGCGCCAGGAGCAGCGCGAACGGCACCGCCGGATGGACGTAGTGTCCGCCTTTAGGCGGACCAGCCGATCGATGGAAAACCGCCTTGACGACGAAATACGCGAACGCGACGTCCACGCCGGCCACGACCGGCCATGTCACGTGGAGCATCGGCTCGAGTTTCCATTCCACGTAGAGTCCGTAGACGATCGCACCGACTGTCACGCCCGCAGCCGCAGCAATCATCGGCACGACCCACCGGCTCCATTGATGGAGGGCCCGGCCAGGCGCTGTTTCTTCAAAGATTTCCTGAGCGACGAGTCCGAAGAAGAGAGCCATGGCGATCGCGTTCACCGGGAACGCAAGCGCGCGCGCGACGGTGTAGTAGCTGAACCCGTCGACGTTCGCCCAGACGAACGCCACTGTGGCACCAAGTGGCAGCAGCAGGTAGTGGCCGGTGAGGTAATGAAGCGACCCGGCCGCGCGGGAGCGCGTCGGCGCCGCGTGGCGCCAGTCTGTGGGCATGACGTGCGTCGCCATCGCCGCTCCCCTCAGCTCGTCGGTCCGGCGCCGATGACGCCGGCGTCGACGACCCGTCCAGTGCGGGTAATCGTGCGGAACGTCAGCTCGGCACCCGCAATTTCCACGAGCATGAACGACTGATCCTGATCGAACGCTGCGGCGCTCTCCGCCGATGCGTTGATGCCCTTGCGCAGCTTGCCGCTGGCGCCCTCGACGAAATACGTGATGCCCTTTCGTGGCTTGAACCGCTGATAGATGTGGTCGTGGCCCGAGAACACGACGTTGACGCCGTAACGGACGAACAGCGGTTCCAGCCTCACCCGCAGCTCGATGTTCGAGCCGTGACGCGTGCCGCCGGAGTAGATGGCGTGATGGAAATAGACGATCTTCCACCGCTCGAGCGATCGCTTGAGGGCGTTTTCGAGCCATGCCATCTGTGCGTCGTCGAGCCTGTTGGTGTCGATGCCGAAGAACCGGGTGTTCTCGCGTGCCCACGTGTAGTAACGCTGGCCGTCCATTCCGAACAGCGGATACAGGCGGTTATCGGGAGCATCATGGTTGCCAAGGATGGCGTGAAAGCGCACGCCGGCGTCCAACAGCGGCTTGTACGGCCGCGCGAAGGCGTCGTTGAACTCGCGGGCGGACGGGCGTCCATACAGGTTGTCGCCCAGCATCAGCACGACGTCGAACGGCACCTGCGCCCTGGACGCGACCATCTGCCGCGCCACGTCGAACTCCGGCTGATCGCCCGTCCCGTTGTCGCCGATGACCGCAAACCGAACCGCCTGCAGTGCTGCGGGCGGCGGCGCTGGAGGCGGACCGATCGCCGGGCCATTCTGCGCCGCTGTTGACTGCGGCATCTCCGCAACGGCCGCGGCGCCGAGTACGGCGATCAGCAGTGAAAGGGATACAAACAATCGGAACACGTGTGGCCGCCTCCTCACGGTTTGAGCATCTTGTATTTCTTGATGTCCCAGTCCACCGACATTCCGTGTCGTTCATCCAACCCGCGAATCAGCTTCGTGAGCTTCCCCAGTTTCTGGTTGAACGGCACCGTGACTTCGTAATGCAGCTCGTGCCCGGATGAGCCGAGCAGCTGGTAGGTGACGCCCTTCTGCCGGAGGGCCTGCTCGACCTCCGGACGCAGCCCCTCGGCATCCTTGTTTGAGATCGTCAGCTCGAAGCGCGATCGCGGAGCAGGTTCAAGCGACTCCAGCATCCACATGAGAGCGACGACAAACGCGCAGGTCACGATCGCGAAGCCATACAGGCCGCTGCCGACGGTCAAGCCGAGGGCGAGGGCAACCAGCATCAGGCCGGCGTCCTTGGTGTCTTTCACGCGCGCGCGATAGCGCACCAGGCCGGCGGCGCCGACGATGGCAAACGCCCGCGCCAGACTCTCCGCAACGACGACGATGATGATTGCGCCGACTACGGCGAGGAGGATTTGCGCCTGGAGAATATGGGTGGGGCTCGGGACGGTCTCGCGGCGCGCAGGGCGTATCAGCCCGACGGCGGCGCCGAGGATGGCGGCCAGGCAGAGCACCAGCAGGTACTGCGCGACCGTTGACCCGTATTCCATGAGGTATGAGGGCATAACGTCTCCGTGAACGCCCGACTAAGCCGCACCCTTCGTGCCATCGTTAACCGTCGCCAGATGGAGGATGTGCGGCGGCTGAGGAGGGAGGACCGCGGGAATCGTTCCCGCGGTGCCGGAAAAATTCGCGCCGGCGGTACGGATGTTCAGGGGTTGAACGGCAGCGCCGTGCACCGACGCGTGGTCTCACACCGCGCGTGGGACCAGCGGACGGCACCATGGTTGCTCATGTGATGGGTGGAGATCATCATGCGCAGCAACAAGAGATACACGAACACGACGTTCACACATCGTCCGGAGCCGCGGGATGATGTCCGCACGCAGGAAGCGCCGGCTGAACCGATCCGCTGCGCCGGGTGTGGTGCGGTCTACGTGCACAAACGCTGGAGCCGCTCGCCGCATGCGCGCTTGCGTGCGTCGCGCGCTGGACAACCGATTCAGGTGCGGATCTGTGCAGCCTGCCGCCGCCGTCGAACCGGTGTGCCGCATGGATTCGTCCATGTCGACGGCGACTTCGTCCGCACGCATCGCCCCGATATCGTCACGCTGTTGAAGAACGAAGCGGCCCGCGCCGCTGAGGACAATCCGCTGGCGCAGATCGTCGCGTGGCACGACAACGGGCACGATGCCGACGTGCTCGTGACGACCACCACCGAGCACCTCGCGATCCGGCTGGGACGCGCGCTGGAGAAGGCATACGACGGGCGGGTCCTGTACGGGTTCTCGCACGTGAACAAACTGGCGCACGTGTGGTGGCACCGCGACGCCGCGTAGCTTCCCTTGGACCCGCGTGGCTTCCTTGGACCCGCGTCGCTTCCGCCTTCAGGCGGAAGAGACCCGGATGCGCTACCGGATCGCCGCAGCAACCAGCGTGCTGGCTCCGTAGGCGGCCGCCGCAACCGCCGCACCGAGCGTCAGCGTCTCCAGTCCGGCCCGCCACCAGCGCTCGTTCGTCAGCGTGGCTCGCGCGGCGCCGACGAAGAACAGCGTCAGGAACGTCAGGACCGTCGACCAGATCGGCCGCGCCCCTGCGTCAGCGAACAGGAACGGCAGCAACGGAATCGCGCCGGCGCCGACGAAGGCCAGCAGGGTGGCCATCCCGTGTTTCCACGGGTAGGCCTCCTCTTCAGGTAATCCTTGGGCGGCGCGCACCCGCTCGTGCGCGCGAATCGCGAGCAGGTTTCCAGCGCCCATCGACATGCCGTCGGCGGCAAGATTGGCCGCGCCAATGATCAACACTGCGGCGGCGGACAGGGAACCTCCCGTGGCGCCGCTGACCACCGCGAACGTCGTGATGATTCCGTCGTTGGCGCCGTACACCAGGTCACGGATGTAATGTCGTGCGGTCGCCGGCACGCCAACCGGATCGATGTGCAGCGACGCGGGCTGTGCGGCCGGCGTTGGTGGCTCTTGGACATCAGACATGCCCCGAGCCTATACCAGGCCAGCACCGGGGAATTCCTTGCCGCACTGTGACTTTTTTCGCCGCAGCCGCGGGCGCGTGGCTTGCACGATCAGCGCACATGCGTAGCAGCACGTTTGCCACAGTGACGGTCGGCGTGATCGTCGGCACGCTCTCGACGTCGGCAGGCCGGAACGAATCAGGGTCCGACGACGCGCGGGTGCTTCGGGCCGACGCGATCGCCCGCGCGCAGGTCTGGACGGCGACGGAGATACCGGTCGTGGACATCCGCACCGGGCCCGGCGGCCGCCGCGCATTTGCGTTCCGCCAAACGGTGACGTGCGATTACGTGGACAAGGACCTCGCCGGCCGTTCGCCGAAGTTCGCGTGCGCCTCGGCGGGCGACGACCTGAAGGTCAAATTCGGGAGCGGCAATGCCGAGGTCTATGCCGAGGTGGCGGCAACCCGCCTCCTCTGGGCCCTTGGATTCGGGGCAGATCGCATGTATCCGGTGCGCGTGATCTGCCGCGGGTGTCCGGAACATCTCAACGGCATCCTGCGGGCCGACGGCAGCAGGTTGTTCGACCCCGCGGCGATCGAACGCAAAATGTCCGGCAAGGAGTTCAAACCCGACAGCTCCTGGGCATGGTCCGAACTCGACAACGTGCAGGAGGCACGTGGTGGCGCACCGGCGGCCCACCGCGACGCGCTGAAGCTGATGGCCGTGTTCCTCCAGCACACCGACAGCAAGCCCGAGCAGCAACGGATCGAGTGCCTGGAGGACGAGGCCCGCACGGCGAGCACGTGTACGAAGCCGATGATGATGATCAACGATGTGGGGCTGACATTTGGAGGCGCCAACCTGGTGAACGCGAATAGTAAGGGCATGAACCTCGCCGCGTGGGCCGCCACCCCGATTTGGAAGGGCAACGCCGGCTGCGTCGGCAACCTGTCGAGGTCCGCGACCGGCACGCTGAAGGACCCGGCAATCAGCGAAGCCGGGCGCGCGTTTCTTGCCGGACTGCTGACACAGTTGTCGGACGACCAGATCACGGCGCTATTCGAGGTCTCACGCGTGACGCTCAGGCTGCGCGATCCGGAGGACGTGCGCTCGGGGTTTGCCACTGTTGCCGAGTGGGTCAGCGTGTTCAAGCGCAAACGAACGGAAATCGTGGACACACGCTGTGGCTGAGGCCACGCCTCCGGCGGTGGTCTTCGACCACGTGTCCTTTGCCTTCGACGATCACGTCGTCCTGCGGGACATCAGCTTCGTCGTGCCGGCGGGCAGCATGCGCATCATGCTCGGAGCGAGCGGCGCCGGCAAATCCATCGTTCTCAAGCTGATCCTCGGACTGTTCCGCCCCGATGCGGGCGAAATCCATGTCCACGGCTCACGCATCGACAACATGCGCGAGCGGGATCTGCTGCGCCTGCGCGCCGACATCGGGATGCTGTTCCAGGAATCTGCGCTCTTCGATTCGTTGACCGTCGGCGAAAACGTCGGCTACCGCCTCTACGAGGAAACCGACATGCCGGAGGCCGACGTGCGCAGGCGGGTCGAAGACGTGCTCGGGTTCATGGAGCTGCGCGACTACGTCGACCGGATGCCGTCCGAGCTGTCGGGAGGCCAGCGCCGGCGGGTGGCGATCGCGAGGGCGATGGCCGCGAAGCCCTCGCTGCTGCTGCTCGACGACCCCACCACCGGCCTCGATCCCATCGTCGCGACGACGGTCGATGACGAAATCGTCAAGCTGCGCGATCTCGAACACGTGACCGGCATCGTCGTCACGCACCAGATACGCGACGCGTTTTACGTGGCGACGCACCGGGCAGTTCGCAGCAACACCGGGTTGGTGCAGATCGTGGCCGCCGCTGATGACGCCGCGCCTCCCGCGGAGTTCATGGTCCTGCACGACGGCCGGATTCGGTTCGAGGGCACCAGCACGGAACTGCTCGCCGCCCAGGACGACTACCTGAAGGAGTTGCTGTTCATGACGCTGCCGCCCTGGTGAACGCCTTTTCGCCGCCGGGTGAGGACCCCAGATGGCGCGTGCACCAGCGCACGGCGAGTTCCGCCACCTGCTCGAGCGCGCCGCGCTCTTCGAAGAGATGCGTCGCGCCCGGCACGATGACGAGCTGTGCTGCGCCCATTCGGTGCATCGCCGACCGGTTCAACTCGATGACCGGTTCGTCCGCTCCGCCGACAATCAGCAGCGTGGGCGCGTGCACCCGCGCCAGCGCCTCGCCTGCCAGATCCGGCCGGCCCCCGCGTGACACGACGGCGCGCACGATGTCCGGCCGTTCCGCCGCCGCAATCAGCGCCGCGGCCGCGCCCGTGCTCGCGCCAAAGCATGCGACCGGCAGCGACGCCAGCGCCGGTACGCCGTTGGCCCAGTCGATCGCGGCGACAACGCGGTGCGCCAGTCGTGCGATATCGAATCGGTACTCGCGCGTGCGTTCGTCGATCGCCTCCTCCGCTGGTGTGAGCAGGTCGAGCAACAACGTGGCAAATCCTGCGCGGACGAGCGCCGCCGCCACCGCACGGTTGCGGCGGCTGAAGCGGCTGCTGCCGCTGCCGTGGGCAAAGATTACGAGGCCGCCCGCGCCTGGAGCAACGGTCAGATCGCCATCGAGCAGCGCTGCCCCCGCACGAATCTGGACCGCGGTCGACGATGTATCGCTGGCGCGCATCACACCCCCGTCGGATAGGTGTCCGGCAGATCGACGTCATGCCGCGACGAGCGCTCGAGCGGCTCGAGCGCCCGTGTCTCGTCCAGGTGCACGACGACATCGAACTGGTCCGGGAGGTTCGCAAGAAAGTAATGGCTCGCGCGTTCCGAGTCCGGCCTGTAAATGACGCCGATCGCCCGTTCGAGACGCGGGGGGACCGACAGTGCACGTCTCAGCGACGCTTCCGAAAGGCGCAGCATGAACGACGGAATGCCGGTCTCGTGAAACAACCGCTCGTACGAACCGGCTAGCGACGGCCGGACGTCTTTCAGCTCCGCCGGTGCGTCCCATGCCCTGGCGGCGGTCACGGTTCCCGTATGCGTCGTCATGCCGATCAGACAGCTGGCCGTGCCCTGGCGTTCGCGCACCAGCTGACCGAGATTGAGCTCGCCGCCGGTGCCGAGTGCCGTCGCGCGCGCATCACCCAGATGCGAATTGTGCGCCCAGACAACGGCACGATCGGCACGCGCCGACCGTCGGCCGTGCTCGCGCAGTGCCTCGAGCGTCGCCATCATGTGCCGGTCGCGCAGGTTCCAGGATGCCGCCCCGCCGCGGAACATCGCGCGGTAATAGGCTTCGGCATCCTGCACGACGCGTGCGTTCTGCTCCGCGACGAAGTAGTCGTCTGCGGCGAGCCAACCATCGCGCCGCGCGTAGTCGAGGGCCCGCTGCTGCAGCGCGAGGAGCTGCTCGACGACCGCGTCTTCGCAGGACCTGCCGAGTCGTGCCGACGCCGCATAGCCGTACGCCTGCGGATCCTCGCCGAAGATGTCGAAGCAGGCGTAGCGCTCGCGTGCCGCGCGCGCGGCGACGGGATCCAGTTTGTCGAGGTATTCGATGACACAGGCGATCGACCGGTGCAGGCTGTAGAGGTCGAGCCCGTAGAACCCGATACGCTCCGCCAGCGCCCGATCGGCGTTGTAACCGCGCAGCCAGCGCAGAAAGCGGACGACCTCACGGTTGCGCCACATCCACCGCGGGAACCTCGTGAAGTCGCCAAGCGCCGCTTCCGCCGTGTCGTCATCGCCCTGCACACGCACCCAGCGATTCGCGCGATAGGCATCCGGCCAGTCGGCCTCCGCGGCGACGATGGTGAATCCGCGGCGCTCGATGAGCAGCCGCGTCAGATCCGCCCGCAGGCGGTAAAACTCGTGCGTGCCGTGTGTCGCCTCGCCAATCAGGACTATCGAGACGCGTTCGTCGATGGCGTCGAGGAGCCGGCTGGCGGCGCCCTCTTCCTCCAGCACCCGTGCATGCTGACGCACGACGGCAATGGATGAATCCGCCATCAGGCGCTCCGCTTCATCGCCGGCGCAGCCGCAGCCGCGGCGAGCAGATAGCGCACCTCGTCGTCGGTCGTTTGCTCGAAGTTCTGATACGAGAGGCCGACAGCGTTGAACGGTTCCGGGGTCATCGCACACACGACCTCGTCGGCAACCTGGTCGAGCGCGCGACAGGCCTGCCGCGCACCGACCGGCGCGGCGACGACGATCTGCGACGGCAGCTGCCGCCGGACAGCAATCACCGCCGCTCGCATCGTCGATCCCGTGGCCAGCCCGTCGTCGACAAGAATCACGGTGCGATCCTCGAGCACGAGCGGAGGCCGCGCGCCGCGATACACCCGCTCGCGGCGTTCCAGCTCCTGCTGCTCGGCACGCGCAAGCTGTTCGACTGCGGCGGCAGGGATGCGGTAGTAACGCACCAGATCGTCGTCCAGGGTGCGGATGCCGCCGCTGGCGATGGCCCCTATCGCAAACTCCGGGTGACCCGGCAGGCCAAGTTTCCGCACCATGAAGACGTCGAGGGTTGCGCCGATCGCCTTCGCCACTTCGAACGCGACTGGCACACCACCACGAGGCAGCGCGAGGACGATGACATCCTGGCGGCCGGCGAAATGGCGCAGTCGATCTGCGAGCGCGCGACCGGCTTCGCGGCGGTCGCGATATCGAAGCGGCACGCGGATCGATGTCGTGTGGTTCATACGAACGGCCGCTGCAATGAAAGTGCCTCGCGCCCGCGGGGCTGGCGGCGGCGTGGATACCGCTGATGAATCGAACTGACTGCGAAATATTCCCCGGTTGACGTGAAGTTCCTTACCTTGACGCCCGCGGGACAGTACGCTCGATTGACGGAAGGTCCGGAGAGGAAAGCGAATCTGCAGATGGCGCGGGCCGTTCGGCGCGACACGCAGCGGCAATCGCGCGCCGGATAGCGGTCGCGAACGTCAGCGTCCGCGCGTCACCGCCACGTATGCGGCACCACTCGGCCGCAGCACGCTGCCCGCGCGCTGAAATCCCCCGGCGTTGGGGAATTTCACGCGGCGGCGGCCGCAGCACCTCCCCGAATCTCCGCCTGCGCATTGGGCCGATGGGGGCCGGTGCCGCGGTACGTCGGTTGCTCGAACAGCTCGAACAACCATGCGCGATGAACATGCGACACACCAGGCATGACTGGCTGCTGGGCGCGGCGCTCACGCTCGCCGTGTCCGCACCAGTCGAAACCCAAACCATGGTCACGCTGGAAGAGGCGATGGCACGGGCACGCACCAACACACCCGGCGCGCGGGCCCTGGCGGCCAGCGTGGCTGTGGCCGACGCGCGCGTCACGGAGGCGCGATCCGGGTTTTTTCCGCGCCTCGACGTGACCGAATCCATCCAGCGCGGGAACCAGCCGGTCTTCGTCTTCAGTACCCTCCTGTCGCAGCGCCGGTTCGCGGCGGCGAACTTCGCCGTGCAGACCCTGAATCATCCCGCGCCGGAAACGAACGTCCGCACGGCGGTCGGGATCACCCAGCACCTCTATGACGCCGGTGCGAGCCGTCTTGCGGTCCGCGGTGCCGAACTGCGACGGGATTTGGTCACCCTCGACCAATCGGCGGGGACGCAGGATCTCGCCGTCAGCGGCGCTCGAGCATTCGTGCGCGTCCTGAAGCTCGAGGCTGAGGAGCGGGCGACCGCCGCGGCGGTCGCGGCAGCCGAGAGCGATCTCGAGCGCACACGACGGCGGCGTGAGGCTGAACTGGTCACCGACGCCGACGTGCTCGCGTTCGAAGTCCAGCTGGCAGACGTCCGGCAGCGCCACATTGCCAGCGGCGGCGATCTCGTTGTCGCGCGGCTCGAGCTCGCGGAGGCACTCGGTTTGCCGCTCGACGAGACCGTCGGCGTCGTCAAGCCGGCGGCGCCGGCCTCTCCGCTGGAACCCGCTGCGCTTGCGCGCGAAGGCCTGAACGCCCGCACCGAACGGCGACAGGCCGAGCTGCGCCTTCGCGTCGCAGAAAACGATCGTCACCTCGCCCGGACGGCGTTTCTGCCCCGGGTCGGAGTCGAGGGGGCGTGGGAGTTCAACGGCTCGACCTGGACGGAACAGCGCTCCGGCTGGCTTGTCGGGGCCACCGTCACGCTGAACATCTTTAACGGTTTTGCCGATCAGGCCCGCGCGACGGCAGCCCGGCAGGTGGAGGCGCGCGCCGCAGCCGAACGCGAACAGGTCGAACGGCGGATTGAAGTCGAGATCCGCGCCGCGGTCGCTCGTGTCACGGCGGCGCGGGCGCGCGAGGCCGCCGGCCGTGCGGCGCTGTCGCAGGCGCGCGAGTCGCAGCGCATTGTCCGTGATCGCTACGACGTCGGTGTGGCGACGGTCACCGACGTACTGCGCGCCGCCGAGGCGGTCCTCGACGCCGAGGCGCGCGCCACGGCAGCGGAGATGGACGTGATTCTGGAAACCGTCACGCTGAATCGCGCGGTGGGCCGCTTGTGACGATCATGACGACTGCCATTCATCGACCGGCACGCGTGTTCACGACCGTCGTGCTCGGCACCACGCTTCTTGCCGGATGCACTCGGCCGGCGAAGGAGCCAGTAGCGACACAGTCACGGCCCGTCAGTGTCCGCGTCGCCACGGCGACGACGCTGGAGCGACCGGAGCGCTTCGAAGCCGGCGGCGTCGTCGCCGCCGCGGAAACCGCCGTCGTGTCGAGCCGCGTCGTGGCAGTCGTAACCGCCGTGGCGGTTCGACCCGGCGACCGCGTGCGCGCCGGGGATGTGCTCGTCCGCCTCGACACCCGTGAAATGGCCGCGCGCGTCCAGCAGGCGAACGCCACCACGCGCGCCGCCGAAGAGGCACTGGTCGCGGCGCGCAGCACGCAGGCGGCGGCCGCGGCCGAGCAGACACTGGCGACCGCCTGGCACACCCGCATCGCGCAGTTGCGCGAGCGCAGGGCGGCGACGGCGCAGGAGTTCGATGAGGCCGCGGCGCGCCTCGCCGCCGCGACGGCACGGGTCACGGCCGCCCAGGCCGGCGTTGAACAGGCGAGCGCACAGTTGGCCGCGCTCCGTGCCGGCGGAGAGGTTGCCGCAATCACCGAGTCCTACGCACTGATTCGAGCGCCTTTTGATGGCGAAGTGACGGAACGGTTGACCGACCCCGGAAATCTGGCCATGCCGGGCCAGGCGCTGCTCCGCATCGACGGCACAGGCCAGCGTCGCGTTGACGTCGGTGTAGACGAGGCGCGCGCAGCGTATGTCCGGCCGGGCGATCGCGTTGCCGTTCTGATCGAGCGCGGAGGCGGTGAGGATGCGCTGGCGGGGACGGTCGTCGAAGTCGGCCGGGCAATCGCGGCGAACGAGCGGGCGTTCACCGTCAAAGTGGCGCTGCCGGCAGGCAGTGTACCGCGCACCGGCACGTTCGCCCGGGTCCGGTTTAACGGCGCTCCCCGTCGCGCACTGGTTGTCCCCATCTCCGCCGTGCGGGTGCAAGGACACCTGACGTCGGTCTTCGTTGTCAGCCAGGGAGTCGCGCGGATCAGACTCGTGCAGACGGGAGACACCGACGGCGACGGAACGGAGATCCTCGCCGGCCTGGACGACGGTGAATCGGTCGTCGTCGAGCCGCCGGCCGATCTGACGGACGGCCGCGCGGTGACAATCGCCATCTCATCCGCAGCCGGAGGATAACGTGCCGCCGCAAACCGGCCTGGCCGGACGCCTTGCCGCAGCCTTCCTTCACTCGAAGCTGACGCCGCTCGTCATAGCGGCATCGACGGCGCTGGGACTGTTCGCGGTCGCCGCGCTGCCGCGCGAAGAAGAGCCACAGATCGTGGTGCCAATGGTCGACGTGTTCGTGGAACTGCCTGGTGCGGCGCCAGCAGAGGTCGAGCAGCGCGTCACGCGGCCGATAGAGAAGCTGCTATGGGAAGTCCCCGGGGTCGAGTATGTCTACTCGACCTCGAGTCCGGGGCAGTCCACCATCATCGTCCGGTTTTTCGTCGGTGAGGACGAGGCGCGCGCCCTCGTTCGCCTGAACGAAAAGCTTGCGGCCAATCTCGATCGGCTTCCCCCGGGGGCATCCGCTCCCCTCGTCAAAGCGCGATCCATCGACAACGTCCCCATACTGTCGCTCACGCTGTGGGGCGGCGGGCACGACGACCATCAGCTGCGCCTCGTCGCCGCGCAGCTCCGCGAGTCGATCGCCGAGGTCGCCAACGTCTCCGAAGTGACAATCATCGGCGGACGGCCGCGCGAGGTCGCGGTCGAGCTCGATCCGGCGAGGCTCGCCAGCGCGCATGTCGACCCGCTGCAGGTCGCGGCCGCGCTCGACCGGTCGAACGTCCGTTCGACCGGCGCGGGTCCCGTTCGTGGCTCCATCTCGCGACTCGAGACCGGCCGTCACCTCACGACCGTGAGCGACGTCCGCGGCGTGATCGTCAAAACGCAGGACAGCCACTCGGTCGTGCTCGGCGATGTCGCCAAGGTCACAGACGGCGGCGGCGACCCGACGTCCTACGTACGATTTCATTCACGCCAGGGATCCAGCCCGGCCGTGACGGTTGCCGTGGCGAAGCGCAAGGGCGCAAACGCGATCACGGTCGCCCGCCAGGTGGAGGCGAAGCTGGCAGCGATCCGCCCGGCACTCTTGCCAGGCAACGTCCAGGTCAGCATCACGCGCAACTACGGCGAGACCGCAGCGGACAAGTCCAACGAACTGCTGTACCACATGCTGCTCGCCGTGCTGTCGGTATCGGCGCTCATCGCCATCGTCCTCGGGCTGCGCGAGGCGGCGGTGGTGCTGATCGCCATCCCGGTCACGCTGGCTCTGACGCTGTTCGCGTTTCTGCTCTACGGCTACACCCTGAATCGCATCACCCTGTTCGCCCTGATCTTCTCGATCGGGATCCTCGTCGACGATGCGATTGTGGTGGTGGAGAACATCGTTCGACACGCGCGGATGCGCGGTCGTGAGCCGGCGGGCCTCGCCGCGCTCGCGGTCCGGGCGGTCGATGAAGTCGGCAACCCTACTATCCTGGCGACATTGACGGTTGTCGCGGCCATCCTGCCGATGGCGTTCGTCGGCGGCCTCATGGGGCCATACATGCGGCCGATTCCCGTTGGCGCCTCCGCCGCGATGCTGTTCTCGCTCGGGGCCGCGTTCATCGTGACGCCATGGGCGGCCGTCCGGCTGTTACGCACGGCGGCGGCGCACCCGGAGCAGGCCGAGGACGCCGCGACCCGTCTCTACCGCCGAGGGATGGGCGTGCTGGTTGCGAACGCCCGCGCGCGGGTGCTCTTCCTCGGCGGCGTCGCCGTGCTGCTCGTCGCGGCGGTCGCGCTCGTGCCTCTCAAGATCGTCACCGTCAAGATGCTCCCCTTCGACAACAAGAGCGAGTTTCAGGTCATCGTCGACATGCCCGAAGGCACGCCGCTGGAGCACACCGCGAGAGCGGCGGCCGCGCTCGCGGCGGAGGTGCTGCGCGACCCCGGTGTGCAGGACGTGCAGAGCTACACGGGCCTGGCCTCGCCGTACAACTTCAACGGGCTGGTCCGCCATTATTTCCTGCGACAGGGCCCTCACGTCGCCGATCTGCAGGTGAACCTGCTCCCGAAAGACGACCGCGATGAGCAAAGTCACGATATCGCGAAACGCGTACGGGCGCGGCTGTTGCCGACCGCCGCGCGGCTGAACGCGACGATCCAGGTGGCCGAAGTGCCGCCGGGCCCGCCGGTCCTGCAGACGCTGGTCGCCGAGATCTACGGGCCGGACGCCGCGCGGCGCCAGCAGCTGGCGCAACAGGTGAAGTCGATTTTCGAACGCACTGATGGTGTGGTCGATGTCGACTGGTATGTCGAGTCGCCTCAATCGAAGACGGCCCTCCTCGTCGACGAGACCCGTGCCGGAGCAGCCGGACTGCGCGCGGCCGACGTCGCCACCGCGGTACACATGGCCACCGAGGGCACCCGCGTCGGGCTGCTGCACGACGATCGATCGCGCGAACACGTCCCCATCGTGCTGCGGCTTCCCCGCGCGCAGCGCGGATCGCTCGAAGCCGTCCGCGCGCTGCGGCTCGGGGCGCACGGCGTCGCGATCGGCGAGCTCACCGCAGAGCAGGCGCGCGTCGAGGATGCCAGCATCTATCACAAGAACCTGCGGCCGGTGACGTATGTGACCGGCGACCTCGCCGGCGGGGCTGAAAGTCCCGTCTACGCGATCCTGCGGATGAACGAGGTCATCTCGCGGCTGGGGCTTCCCGAGGGCTACGCCTTCGACATTTACAGCACGCAGCCGCCCGCCGACACGACGAAATACGCGATGAAATGGGACGGCGAGTGGCACATCACCTACGAGGTGTTCCGCGATCTGGGCATCGCCTTCGCGGCCGTCCTCGTGCTGATTTACATCCTCGTCGTGTGGTGGTTCCAGTCGTTCGGGACGCCGTTGACGATCATGGCGGCGATTCCGTTCTCGCTGGTCGGCATCCTGCCGGCGCATGCGGCGATGGGCGCCTTCTTCACCGCCACCTCGATGATCGGCTTCATCGCCGGCGCGGGCATCGTCGTGCGGAACTCGATC
>JAICQE010000088.1 GCA_025938035.1 Vicinamibacteria bacterium | reverse complement strand
TGTACGAATGGGACGTCGAAGTGACGTCGGGCCGTCCTGGCCTGACCGTGCGTGGCACACCGGCACGCCGTCAGCCTGGAGCCGCGAAATGATCGGCCGTCTGTTGGCAGCGCTTGCCGTGATCGTCTGTGGCACCGTGATCGTCTGTGGCACCGTGGTCGCCGGTGAGCAGGAGAAGCCGCAGCAGCCGTCGGGGCCGGCCTTCCGCGCCGCCATCGATATCGTCTCGCTCGCCGTGACGGTGACCGAAGGCAGCCGCTACGTCACCGATCTGGAGGAACCGGACTTCCAGATCTTCGAGGACGGCATCAGGCAGGAGGCCGCGTTCTTCTCGCGGAGACAACAGCCGATTGCATTGTCGCTGCTGCTCGACAGCAGCGCGAGCATGGAGGACAAGCTGCCGACACTCCAGGCCGCGGCCGGCAACTTCGTCCGCCGCCTGAAGCCGAACGACATCGCGCAGGTGATCGATTTCGACAGCCGGGTCGACGTGCGCCAGATGTTCACCGGCAACCAGCCGGATCTCCTCACCGCGATCGATCGAACTGCCGCCGGCGGCTCGACGTCGCTCCACAACGCCATCTACATCGCGCTGAAAGAGCTGCGGAAAGTCCGCGCAGTGACCGAACAGGACATCCGCCGCCAGGCGCTGGTCGTGTTCTCCGATGGCGAGGACACCTCGAGCCTCATCTCGTTCGACGAGGTGCTCGATCTGGCCAAGCGCTCGGAGACCTCCATTTACGCGATCGCCCTTCGAGGTCCCGACGTGCAGAGCAAGGGGTTTCGTGAGGCTGAGTACGTGATGAGGACGCTGGCGCTGGAAACGGGCGGCCGATCGTTCTTCCCGGGCAGGATTGACGATCTGGACAGCGTCTACGCGCAGATCGCCGACGAGCTCGCGAGCCAGTACACGATTGGTTACGCGTCCAAGAATCCGCGGCGTGACGGCGCCTGGCGCCGCATCGACGTGCGCGTGTCGCGCCCGAACGCCGCCGCCCGCACCAAGCGGGGCTACTACGCCCCGACCGGGCGTTGAATCTCATCCCGCTCATCCTCTACGCCGCCGCCGGGATCGCCTACGCGATCCATTTCGCGCGGCGCGACGCGGCCGTCGGTCGAACGGCCACCACGCTGCTCCTGCTTGGCGTCCTGTCCCACACCTTCGTCATCGGCATGCAGACGATGGAGGTCCGCCATGTGCCGTTCGCGAATCCGTCGCGCGCGGTGTCGACGTTCGTATGGCTGCTGACGCTGTCGTATCTGTATCTGGAGCTCACGACCGACGAGCGCGCGATGGGCGTCTTCATCCTGCCGATCATCGTCGGATTGCAGGTGATCCCGGTGCTGTCTCCCGGTATCGAAAACCGCGATCCGGTGCTCGACAGCCCGTGGTTCTGGGTGCACGTCTCGTCGCTGCTGTTCGCCTATGCCAGCTTCGGACTGGCCGGCGTGCTCGGCCTGACCTACGTGCTGCAGTTCAAGGAGATCAAGAAGAAGCACCTCGGATACTTCTACACACGCCTGCCGTCGCTGCAGATCCTCGATCGCATGAACTCACGGGCAACCGTAACGGGGTGGGCGTTCCTCACGCTCGGTCTCATCGTCGGCGTCGTCTGGACGGTCGAGGCGAAGAAGCTGGCGCCCGCCAACAGCAACCTGCAGGACATCGGCCTGTATGACCCGAAGGTGCTGTTTGCCCTCCTCGCATGGGCGTTGTATTCGTTCGCCGTGCTGGCGCGCGGCGCGATGGGATGGACGGGGCGGCGCGCGGCGTGGCTTTCGGCCGTCGGATTCGTGGTCGTGCAGCTGAACCTGGTGTTCATCAGCTACTTCGTGGAAACCAGCCACACCTTCCAGTGATTCGACCGCGATGCACCTGTTTCTGCTCGGCGTGAGTCACAAGACGGCGCCAGTCGACCTTCGCGAAAAGCTCGATTTCTCGAGCCGCGATGTCGGCGCGGCGGTCGTGGCGCTCGCCGCCAGATCGTCGGCAGCGGAATCGGTGGTGTTGTCCACGTGCAACCGATCGGAGATCTACGTTGCCAGCGCCGCCCCGGAGACCGCCCGCGAAGAGATCATCCGCTTCCTCGGCGAATATCATCAGCTGCCGGCCGACAGCTTTACGCCGCATCTGTTCTCCTTTTCCGAATCCGACGTCGCACAGCATCTCTTTCGCGTGGCTGCCGGGCTCGATTCGCTGGTCGTCGGCGAGCCGCAGATCCTCGGACAGGTGAAGGATGCATTCCAGGCGGCGGCGGAGAAGCGCTGTACCGGTCCCGTTCTGAGAAAGCTGTTCGACTGGTCGTTCAACGTCGGCAAACGCGTGCGCAGCGAGACGGCCTTGGGCGAGGGAGCGGTGTCGATCAGCTTCGCCGCCGCGCAGCTGGCGCGGAAGATCTTCGGCCGCCTGCAGGGACGGCGCGTCCTCGTCGTCGGGGCCGGGGAAATCAGCACGCTGACCGCCCAGCACCTGCGCGCGCACGGCGCCACCGAAGTGGCGATTACGAGCAGGACCGCGGCGCATGCACAGGCCCTGGCGACGAAAGTCGGTGGCCACTGGGTTCCGTGGGACGGCCTCGCCAACGCCCTTGCCGGCGCAGACATCATCGTCACCGCCACCGGCTCGCAGCGGCCGATCATCACGCGGGCACACGTCGAAACGGCGCTGCGGGGCCACCGGCGCGATCCGCTCTTCATTCTCGATGTCGCCGTTCCGCGCGATGTCGAGGCATCCGTCGGCGAGATCGAGCAGGTGTTCCTGTATAACGTCGACGACCTGCAGACGGTCGTCCAGGAGAACCTGTCCAAGCGCGCGTCGGAAATAGAGCGGGCCGAAGCGATCGTCAAGGAGGAACTCGGCAGATTCGCCGCCTGGCAGCGTTCCCGCGGCGCCATTCAGACGGTCGTCGCCTTGCGCGATCGCTTCGAGGCGGTGCGCCGTGCCGAGCTGCAGCGGCTGGAATCGAGAATGGGCGGGTTGCCGCCCGAAACGCGTGCCGTCTTCGATCAGCTTACGAGGTTGATCGTCGAAAAGCTGCTGATCGATCCCACGGAGCAGCTCAAGGCGCTTCCAGACGAAGAAACCCAGGCCGCCTACACCGAAGCGGTCAATCGGCTCTTCCGCCTCCGCGACGAAAACGGATCGACCGCGTCCCCGGATTCGGCGGACGACGAGACGTCGTCCCGCCGGCGGCCGCGCTGACCATGGACCGCCTCAGAATCGGCACCAGAGGCAGCGAGCTCGCGCTGTTCCAGGCCAATGCCGTGGCGGAACTGCTCGCCCGCCGGACGGGCGCTTCCTGCGACATCGTGGTCATCAGGACGTCCGGCGACAGGCTGGCGGACGCAAGCCTCGCTCAGATCGGCGGCAAGCGGCTTTTCGTCAAGGAGATCGAGGACGCGCTCGCGGCCGGCGACATCGACCTCGCGGTTCACAGCAGCAAGGACATGCCGGCGGTGCTGCCGGGCGGTCTGCAGATCGGCGCGGTACTGGCGCGCGAAGATCCGCACGATGCGGTGGTGCTCCCCGCTCCTGCGGGGCAGTCGCTTTCAATCCATGAAGTCGTGAGCGAGCTCGGCCACGCACCGCGCATCGGGACCAGCAGCGTCCGCCGGGTTGCGCAGCTCATCCGCGTGTTCCCAGGGGCGACGTTTCTGCCGGTGCGCGGCAATCTGGGCACACGTCTGAGAAAACTCGATGCGGGCGAGTACGACGCGCTCGTACTGGCCGCGGCAGGCCTGCGGCGGTTGGGGCGCGACGACCGGATCACCGCCACGATTCCAGCGGACGCATGCGTGCCGGCACCGGGACAAGGCATTATCGCGGTCGAAGTTCGCGACACCGACGAGCGCGCCGGGCGCCTGCTCGCCGTCATCGACGACGCGGATGCGGCGGCGGCGCTGCGATCCGAGCGTGCGGTTGTCACGCGCCTCGGCGGCGGCTGTCAGATGCCCATCGGCGCCCTGGCCGACATCGCAGACGTCGGACTCAGCGTACGGGGCGTGGTCGTATCACCTGATGGTCAACGGCTCGTGCGCGCATCGGCCTCCGGATCCCGTGACGATGCCGAAGCGCTCGGCCGGTCGGTGGCGGATCAACTCCTGCAGGCGGGCGCTGGAGATATCCTCGCAGACGTGCAGCGTGTGCATGCAGCCGTCGAGGGCATCCAGCCGTGACCCTGATCTATCTGATCGGCGCCGGACCGGGCGACCCCGGACTGATTACGGCCCGCGGCCTCGAGCTGCTCCGTCAGGCCGACGTCGTCATCCACGATCACCTCGTGTCGTCGGCGCTCCTGAGCGAGGCCCGGCGCAGCGCCGAGCTGATCGACGTCGGCACTGCCGCGCCGCAGCCGATGGCACAGGAGGCGATCAGCATTCTTCTCGCCGAGAAGGCGCGCGAGGGCAAAGTCGTCGCCCGGCTGAAGTGGGGCGACCCGTTCGTGTTCGACCGCGGCGGCGAAGAAGCGCTGTTCCTCCACGAGCAGCGGATTCCGTTCGAGGTCGTTCCCGGGGTCCCGGCGGGTACCGCCGTGCCCGCGTACGCCGGCGTTCCGGTGACGTATCCAGGCGGCGGCGACACGATCACGCTCGTTCGCGGCTACGAGGGAGAGAGCCGAACGGCGCCGGACATCGACTGGGCAAGCCTCGCGCGGCTGGAAGGCACGATCGTCTGCTACGCCGGCTCGCATCAACTCCTGGACATCACGGTCGCGCTCCTCGCCAACGGTTGGGCGCCGGACGAACCGACGGTGGTCGTCTACAACGGGACACTGCCGACCCAGGAAACGATCGCGATGACGATCGGAGAATTACAGCAGCATCTCGGCGCGCATCCGCCGCGCCGCGACGCGGCGATTCTCGTCATCGGCCGCGTGGTCGGATTCCGCGATCATCTGCGGTGGTTCGACGTCCGTCCGCTGTTCGGGCGCCGCGTGCTCGTCACACGGCCGCGCGAGCAGGCGCGGGATCTGGTCGATCGGCTGCAGGCGCTCGGCGCCGATACCGTCGAAGCGCCGATGATCCGGATTACCCCGCCGGACGATCCGACGCCGCTGCTCGACGCCGCAACGGATCCGTCCGCGTTCGACTGGATCGTCTTCACCAGCGCCAACTCCGTCGAAGGGTTCATGACGGCACTGCTCTCGCACCACCGCGACGTCCGCGCGCTGAAGGGTCCCCGGCTGTGCACCGTCGGACCCGGCACGGCTGAACGTCTGCGGCGCTACAGCGTGGTCGCCGACGTCGTGCCGGACGAGTACCGCGCCGAGGCGGTCCTGCGCACGCTCGCGGCGCAGGGCCCGCTGGAAGGCGCTCGCGTCCTGCTGCCGCGCTCGGACATCGGTCGGGAAGTGATCGCCGAGCAGCTGCGAAATGCCGGCGCGTCGGTCACCGACGTGATCGCCTATCGCACCGTGCTCGACGAGCTGCAGCGCGAAGGCGATCCCGACGTGTACAAGCTGTTGCTCGAGGGCCGAATCGACGTGGTGACCTTCACCAGCGCCTCGGCCGTTCGCAACTTCGTGCGCGTGTACGGAGCGGATCAGGTCGCGGACCTGCTCAAGAGCACGACGGTGGCCGTCATCGGCCCGGTTACAGGCCAGGCGGCCCGCCAGGCAGGGATCACGGTCTCCGTCGAGCCCGCCTCCTACACGATCGGAGGTCTTGTGGACGCCATCTCTGCCCATTTTGCCGAGGGAGCGGTCAGCAAGACCCGCTGAGGGATCTTCATGGCAAGATCGACCGACATGCGCGTCTCCACCACCTCGAAGCTCTCTCTGACGCACCGCCCGCGGCGGCTTCGGCGCACCGAAGCGATCCGGCGGCTGGTGCGCGAGACGCGACTGACGCCGGACTGCTTCATTTACCCGTTGTTCGTCTGCGACGGCAAAGGGGTGCGCCGGGAAGTGAGCTCCATGCCTGGCGTCTTTCAGCTCTCGACGGACGAAGCGGTGAAGGAAGCCGAAGCGGCACGGGCCGACGGTGTGCCGGGCGTGATCCTGTTCGGGCTGCCGTCAAGCAAGGACGACGTCGGCTCCCTCGCCTCCGACCCGGAAGCGCCCGTGCAGGAAACGGTGCGGGCCCTGAAGCGCGCGCTGCCCGATCTGGTCGTGATGACCGATGTGTGTCTCTGCGAGTACACCTCCCACGGCCACTGCGGCATCGTCGACGGTGATGAGATTCTGAACGACGCCACGGTCGCGCACCTTGCGCAGGCGGCCTTGTCTCATGCCGCTGCCGGAGCCGATTTCGTCGCGCCATCCGACATGATGGACGGACGGGTTGCGGCAATCCGGCGGACGCTCGACGAGTCCGGGTTCGAAGGTGTCGGGATCATGTCGTATGCGGCCAAGTACTGCTCGGGCTTCTACGGACCGTTCCGCGAGGCCGCGGATTCGACCCCGCAGTTCGGCGACCGCCGCACGCATCAGATGGATCCATCCAACGTCGAGGAGGCTCTGCGGGAAGTCGAAACCGACATCGCGGAAGGCGCCGACATCGTCATGGTCAAGCCCGCGCTGCCGTACCTCGACGTCCTCACGAAGGTGAAGGAGCGCTTCGGCCGGCCGACGGCTGCGTACCACGTCAGCGGCGAATACGCGATGATCAAGGCGGCGGCGGCACGAGGGTGGATCGACGAGCCGCGCGTCATGATGGAGACGCTGACGGCAATCCGGCGCGCCGGGGCGGACATCATCCTCACGTACTACGCCAGAGACGCGGCGCGTCTGCTTTAACGCAATGCAAGATTCAGAATGCAGAATGCAAACCCGGCGGTGATTGCGTTTGCATTTTGAATTTCGCATTTTGCATGACCGATGAAAAAACCCACCAAATCCCAGAAGCTTTTCGCGCGCGCACGCACGATTCTTCCCGGGGGCGTCGACAGTCCGGTCCGCGCGTTTCAGGCGGTGGGCGGAACGCCGCTGTTCATCAGCCGCGCATCCGGCGCGACCATCCGCGACGTCGACGGCAACACGTACATCGACTATGTGATGTCATGGGGCCCGCTCATTCACGGGCACGCGCCGCGCGCGCTGGTCCGGGCCATCGGCGCGGCGGCACGGTATGGCACGAGTTTCGGGGCGCCAACCGCGCTCGAGCACGAGCTGGGCGCTCTCGTTCGCAAACTGATGCCGTCCATGGAGCGCGTCCGGTTCGTCAGCTCGGGAACCGAGGCGGCCATGAGCGCGATCCGCGTGGCGCGGGCGTTCACCAACCGGCCGCGCATCGTCAAGTTCGCCGGCTGCTATCACGGGCACGCTGATGCGTTTCTCGTCAAAGCCGGCTCGGGCGCACTGACGCTTGGCATCCCGACGAGCCCTGGCGTCGCGCCGGCTGTCGCGGCCGACACGCTGATTGCCCGGTACAACGATCTGGCGTCGGTCGATGCCCTCATCCACGAGCACGGCCGCTCGATCGCCGCCATCATCGTCGAGCCGATTGCCGGAAACATCGGCGTCGTGCCGCCGGCCGACGGGTTTCTGCGCGGTCTGCGCGATCGCTCGACGGCCAACGGCAGCGTGCTGATTTTCGACGAGGTGATTTCCGGATTCCGCGCGGCGGCGGGCGGGGCGCAGGCGATCTTCGACGTGGCGCCCGATCTAACGTGCCTCGGCAAGATCATCGGCGGCGGACTGCCGGTTGGCGCTTACGGCGGGCGCGCCGACCTCATGTCGATGGTCGCGCCTGCAGGCCCCGTCTACCAGGCGGGCACGCTGTCGGGCAATCCGATTGCGATGACGGCCGGCTTGTGGGCGTTGAAGCGGCTCACCCCGAAGCTCTACAAGGATCTGGCACGGCGCGGAACCATGCTCGCGGCCGGACTCGCGGATGCGGCCCGGGACGCGGGCGTGCCGCTTCAGGTCAACGCGTTCGGTTCGCTGGTGACGCCGTTCTTCACGGACGGGCCGGTGCGCGAGTACGAGTCGGCCGTCCGCGCGAACACCGCTGCGTACGCGACCTTCTTCCACGGGATGCTGGCGCGGGGGATTTATCCGCCGCCGTCGCAGTTCGAGGCCTGGTTCCTATCCGCAGCGCACACGGACCGGGACGTAGCGAAGACAATCGCCGCCGCGCGTGGTGCCATGAGAGAGGTAGGGTAGGGAGGGGATCCCCGCTCTACCTGATCTGCAGCGGCGCGTCGACACGAACGCGCAGCACGGTTCCCTGCGGCAACTCGACTTCCTTGCCCTCGGTCGCAGCGATCGTTCCGCCACCGCCGATCAGCACGCCCAGCACCGCGCCCTTCACGCCGCCGAGCACGGCCCCGATGATGCCGCCAACCGCGGCTCCAGCGCCCGCCCGCGTCGCCTCGCCGCGGATGCCTTCGCCTTCAATCGCCTGCGTCACCGTTCCACGCATCGGATAGGAGCGGCCGTTCACCGTGACCTGATCGAAGCTGACGGTCATGCGAGCCGTGCGGTTCGTCCGCGTCGCAGGTTCCACGGCCGTGACGACGCCGCGCATCACCGACCCCGCGGGAATGAGCACGCGGCCGTTCACGTTCAGGTCAACGAGGGTGGTGGCCTCGAAGCGATCTTCGACCTGCGCCGTGCCGGAGTTCAGGCTGTTCTGCAGCCGCACGTCCAGCTCGGTACCTGCCGGCACTTCATTCGCCGACGCCGTCGTCTGCGTACGCGCAGGTGCGGGCGGAGGCGTAGTGTCACGCGGCGCGACCGGCGGCGCAGCGCTGACGCGGTCGCCGCGAGCGCCGCTGCGGATGTCCTCGATCCGATCGCGGACGTCCGCGTACTCCGCGCGCGTCACCGACCGTTCCTTGCGCAGCTTGACTTTGAGGTAAATCACTTCGTCGCGGAGATCATCCAGCTCGTCACGCAGCTGGTTCGCCCGCGCCGAATCCCGGTTGCTCATCTGATTGATGTCGCGCTCCGCCTGAAACACGTTGTCCTGGAGCCGCTGAATGTCTGCCTGGGTCACGCTCGATTGAGCGAGGGCTGGCGCGGCGAGACTTACCGCCACGAGTGCAGCCAGCGCAGCCCGGATCATAAACGTCATCCTGCCTCCTTCCGATCGATCGTGTTAGTGCAAAGAGCAGGCCGACGCGCGCCGGCGGCCTGGCATGGATTATCGGCGCTAATTCCGCCAGGGCATCAGGCCCTCGATCCAACTTACGCGCGTGAGATCGTTATAAATGACAGTCACCATCAGCATCATCAACGCGACGAATCCGGCCAGCAGCATCTTCTCCTTGACGCGCATGCTGAAGTCGCGCCGCGCGACACCCTCAAGCAGCAGGATCAGGATGTGACCGCCGTCGAGCACCGGAATCGGCATCAGGTTCAGGATGCCGAGATTGATGCTCAACATCGCCATCAGCGAGAACAGCGCAACCCAGCCCTCGGAGGCGGACTCGCCCGACAGCTGGGCGATGCCAACGGGACCCTGCAGCTGACGCACGGACGTCTCGCCGGTGAAGAGGCCGGCCAGCGTTGTGAAGATCAGAGCGCTCGATTTGATGTTCTCCTCGACGCTCAGCTTCACCGCCTCAAGCGGACCCGGCGTAAACGACTTCCGCCGCTCCGTCAGTCTGATGTCCAGCATCGCACCAGAGCCGCGTTTCTCTGGTGTTGCGCGAATCCGGAGCGTCTCATTTCCGCGTTTGACGGTCAGCTCGACGTTCCGGCCGCCGTTCTCCGAAATTTTCTCGATGAATTGCGAGCTGAAGACGATCGGTTCGCCATTGAACGCGAGGACCTCGTCCTGAGCCTTGAGGCCGGCCCTGTCTCCCGGTCCGCCCGCGATCACCGAAGCGACGATCGGATGCGCGTCCGGCAGCACGCCTAGCGTGCCGACTTCCAAGCGCCCTTCGGCTTCGGGGCGCACGGACACGATGATCGTCTGGCCGCCGCGGGCAATCGCCAGCTCGACATCGCGGTTCGGCTTCATGCCGATCTGCAGCAGCAAGTCTTCCCACGTGTCGACAGTGTCCCTGTTCACGGAGAGAATGCGGTCGCCGACCATCAGCCCGGCCCGCTCTGCGGCTGATCCCGCCACGACCACACCAACGACCGGGGCTTCGTCGCGATAGGCGGCGACACTTGCGCCCTGCGACAGCACGATCGCCAGCACGACGACCGCCAGCACGATGTTCATCAGCGGCCCCATGATCAGGATCTGGAACCGCTGCCACTTCGTCTTCGACAGGAACTCGTCCGGCTGCCCGGACCGCGGATCGTCGGGGTTCTCGCCGGCCATCTTCACGTAGCCGCCGAGCGGTATCGCGCTGACGCAATACTCGGTGTCTCCGCGTGTGAATTTCAGAATCTTGGGGCCGAAACCAAGCGAAAAGGTCAGCACCCGCACGCCGACGCGGCGGGCAGCAAGAAAGTGCCCCAGCTCGTGAACGAAAACGAGGACACCCAGGACAAAGAGAAATGCGAGAAGAGTGGTCACTACACTGTCAATTCTAGCGCCCGCGCCTCGTCGAGCGCCTGTTCGCGCGCCCACCGATCGACACGGCGCACGGTTTCAAGCGTGGAGACGGGCTCCACCTGGTGCGCGTCCATCGTCTTCTGTATGACGCGCGGAATGGCCGTAAAGCCGAGCTTGCCGTCGAGAAACGCGTCGACCGCCACCTCATTGGCGGCGTTGAGCACGACCGGCGCCGTTCCGCCGGCCCGGAGCGCGCGATACGCCAGCGCAAGGCATGGAAAACGGTCATGGGCGGGTTCATGAAACTCGAGCCGGCCCGCGCGCGCCAGATCGAGCGTCGGCAGCTGCGTTTCCCACCTGTCCGGGTATGAGCAGGCGTATTGAATCGGCAGACGCATGTCGGTGACGCCGAGCTGCGCGATGACCGAGCCATCGGTCAACTCCACCATCGAGTGAACGATCGACTGCGGGTGGATCAGGACGTCGATCCGGTCGGCGTCGACCCCGAACAGCCAGTGCGCCTCGATGACCTCGAGCCCTTTGTTCATCAGCGTCGCCGAGTCGATCGTTATCTTCCGGCCCATCTGCCACGTCGGATGTTGAAGCGCTGCTTCCGGCCGCACCCGCTCCAGATCCGCTTGTGTCAGCTCGCGGAACGGACCTCCGGATGCCGTCAGCACCAGCCGGCGGACCTCGCTCGGATTTCGGCCGTGCAGGCATTGGTGAATAGCGTTGTGCTCGCTGTCGATCGGCAGAATCGCGACGCCTCGCCGGAGCGCCGCGCCGGTGACGAGCGCGCCCGCCATGACCAGGACTTCCTTGTTCGCCAGCGCGATGGTCTTTCCAGCCTCGATGGCCGCAAGCACGGCTTCGAGCCCGGCCGTGCCGGCGGAGGCGCAGATCACGACGTCCACGTCAGGATGCGTCGCCACTTCCACGAGCGCGTGCGGACCCGACGCGACCGTCGTTGTCGAGGACCCGAGCGCCGCCGTGAGCCGGCCGAGCCCGGCAGCGCTGGCGATCGCCGCGAGATCGGGACGATATCGCTCGATCTGCGCCGCAAGCAGCGACGCGTTGTCGCCCGCGGCCAATGCGGCCACGCGCAGTCGCGTCGGATGGGCATCCACGACCGCCAGCGCACTGCGGCCGATTGAGCCGGTCGAGCCAAGGATGGCAATGCGCTTCACCTGACGACCCCGAGCGCGATTGCGTACGCCGGCGCGACGAACAGCAGTGAGTCGATCCGATCCAGGACACCACCGTGCCCGGGAATGAGCGACGAGCTGTCCTTGACGTTTGCGTCGCGCTTGAGGCGCGACTCGAACAAGTCTCCAAGTATTCCGAGCAGCACCATCACGAATCCCAGCACGGCCAGAAGAGGCCACGGACGCTCTGGGAACTCGAAGCTGCCGCCAACGAGCATGAACAGCGTCCCCGCGATCACGCCGCCGATCGCCCCTTCGATCGTTTTCTTCGGGCTGATAGTGGGGGCCAGCGCGTGACGGCCGAACGCGCGGCCCGTGTAGTACTGCAGCGAATCACTCACCACAATCGTGGCAATCAACAGGGCAGTGGCGCGCCAGCCGTGAACGATGTTGAGGAGGGCGAGGAGACCGAGCGGCATGCCGATGTACACGACCGAAAAAGCACCCAGAACCGCCTGCTGCCCCGAGTTACGTTTGAGGAACACAGCGGCAACGGCCGCGATGAAGAGCGCTGCTAACGCAACAACGCTCATCCGGCCGCTCGACGACAGGGTCCAGGCCGTGTACGCAACCAGGAACACGAATGCCGGCCGCCCGCGCCGGTCATCGATGCCAATCAGCGCAAGGTATTCAAACGCCGCGATCGCGGCAACGATTGCGGCGACGAGACGCAGACCCGCCGGTGGTAGAAACAGAAGGGCCGCCAGCGCCGCGGCGGCAAGAAGAACGCCGCTGAACACGCGTGTCATCGCGCTGTCATTTCGCGGCGGTCATTTCGCGAGGGTGACCGCCGGAGACGAGGTGATGCCGCCGTATCGCCGCTCGCGCTTTTGATACGCGAGGACCGCCTCGAGCAGATGGCGCCGCCGGAAGTCCGGCCACAGCGTGTCGGTCACGTAGATCTCGGCATATGCGATCTGCCAGAGCAGAAAATTGCTGATGCGCATCTCGCCGCTCGTCCGAATCAGGAGATCCGGATCCGGCTGGCCCGCGGTGTACAGCAGGCTCGCAAAGCTCTCCTCCGTCACATCCTGCGGCCGGAGGCCCTCGTCTATCGCCCGCTTCACCGCGTCGAGAATTTCCGTGCGGCCGCCATAGTTCAACGCGATGTTGAAGCGCATCCCGCCGTTGGCGGACGTCCGCTGCATCGCCGTCTGCAGTTCTTCCTGGATATCCGCCGCCAGCTCCTCCATCCGGCCGACAACCTGAAAGCGGATGTTGTTGTCCAAGAGCGTGCGCAGTTCCGACCGTAGATAGCGTTTGAGCAGACCCATCAGCGTCCCGACTTCGGACGCCGGACGCTTCCAGTTTTCGACGGAGAAGGCGTAAAGGGTGAGGACGTTTATCCCGAGGCGGGCACCGGTCTCGACCGTGTCGCGGACGGCGTCGATGCCGGCACGATGTCCCTCGACTCGCGGCAGGTGGCGCTGCGCAGCCCAGCGGCCGTTGCCGTCCATGATGACCGCGATGTGGGCAGGGAGGCGCTCGAAGCTGAGCTGCTCCACGAGCGCCCGGTCCGCGTCGCCAGGCGGGATCCACGCCAGCAGCTCGTCACGCGCCACGTGGCATGTCCCCTGTCTGCAAGCACTTACTCATAGTCCACGGATACGAGGAACAAGCCGAGGGGCGGAGCCGTTGCCCCGGCATGAGCGCGCGTCGCACCGGCCAGAAGCGCCGGTATTTCCTCTGGCCGCCGCCAGCCGCGGCCAATCTCGACCAGCGTCCCGACGATTGCCCGCACCATGTGCCGGAGAAACCCGTCGCCCGAAATCTCATACGTGAGCAGGCCCGCGTTGTTTCGCCACTCCGAGCGTGTCACCGTGCGCACCGGACTGGAAATCTCGCTGCCGGCGCTGCGAAACGCGTTGAAATCGTGCGTGCCGATCAGCAGCGCGGCCGCGTTGGCCATCGCGCCGAGCGAGAGCGGCTCCGGCACGTGCCAGACGAACGCGCGATCGAACGGGTCCGCAACCGCAGTGTTTCGAATCTGATACCGATAGGTTTTGCCCGTGGCGCTGAAACGCGCATGAAAGCCATCGTCAACATCTTCCACGCCGACGACTCGCATGTCCGCGGGAAGATGTGCGTTCAACGCCTTCATCAGTGTTCGGGTCTCGTGTGCGAATGTCACACGCGCGCTCGCGACCTGACCAAGGGCATGAACGCCGGCGTCCGTGCGTCCGGCGCCGTGCGCCGAAACGGGGCCGCCCTCGAATCGTGAGAGCGCGTCCTCGAGCAGCCCCTGAATCGACTCACCCTGCGCCTGACGCTGCCACCCGACGAATCTCGTGCCGTCGTAGGCGAGGGTAATCTTCAGCGTGCGCATCCCTCATGCGCGCGAGCCGGGCTTCATCACCGGCTCACCACGCGCACAGAGCGGACAGGCGTCCGGTTGGTAGACGGGCAGGTCAACGGTGGCGAGGGCGTGGAACGGCACGTCCAGATCCTGATGGCCGCCGCTGCGGTCGATTATCGCGCCAGCCCCGACAACCGTCGCGCCGGCGGCGCGGGCGACGGCAATGGTCTCGCGCGTCGAACCACCCGTGGTGACGACGTCTTCAACGACCAGCACTCGCTCCGCCGCATCCAGCGAAAAGCCTCGCCGCAGCGTCAGCTGGCCCTCCTGACGCTCCGCGAAAATGGCGCGGACGCCGAGCGCGCGCGCAACCTCGTGACCGATGACGATGCCGCCGAGGGCCGGCGAGAGGACGGCCGTGGGTTGAAGCTCGCGGACGCGCGCCGCGATCGCCACGCCGCAGGCTTCCGCTTCGCGCGGATGCTGCAGGACGAGCGCGCACTGCAAATAGCCGGGGCTGTGCAGCCCCGAGGTGAGCCGGAAGTGCCCTTCGAGCAACGCTCCTACACGTCGAAAAAGGTCCAGCGTCGTTTCAGTAGTGGCGGGCGGCACGCCGCCGAGTATACCTTTTGCAATAGGGCGAACTTCCAACGCCGAACATCCGACGTCGAGGGATCGTCCTACAACCCGTCATCTCTCAGTAATCGAGGAACGCGTGGCGTTCCTGCATGTGGAGCCCGGTTTCAATGCGTACGCCTGTATTTCGCCTGGTTGCCTGCACGCTGGCCGTGACCGGTCTTGCGTCAACAACGTCCGTTTCCGCACAGACTCCGTCGGCCGCGCCCGGTGTAATCCTTCCCGCCGCCCAGCAGACCGCCGCCGCCGGAACGCAGGTGCGCCGGCTGACGGCTGACGAGGCCGTTCGGCTTGCCGCGGAAAACAACCTCGGTATTCAGATCGCGCGTTTCGATCCTCAGATCCAGAACCTGAGCATCGTCCAGGCGCAGGCCGCCTGGAATCCGACGCTCACCTCGTCCATGCAGCAGAACAGCAACACGCAGCCGCCCAACAGCTTCCTCTCGGGCGCCCAGGGGTCGCTGAATACCGACCAGTTCTCGATGACCACCGAGGTTCAGCAGGCGCTGAAATGGGGCGGCGGCATATACGCAGTCGGCTTCGACAGCGCGCGGTCCACGTCGAACAACTTCTTCACCAACTTCAACCCGCAGCTCAGATCGTCGCTGTCCGTCAACTTCACCCAGCCGATCCTGCGCGGATTCAAGATCGACAGCACGCGCCAGCAGGTGGAGCTCGGTCAGAAGAACCGCGAAATCGCAGAGGTGGGCCTGCGCGAGACGCTGACAGCCACGTCACGGACCGTTCGCAGCGCGTACTGGGACCTCGCCTACCAGATTGCGTCGCTGCGGGTCGCCCAGCAGTCGCTCGAGCTCGCCGAAGAGTCGCTGCGCAACACGCGCGCACGCGTCGAGATTGGCACGACGCCGCCCGTCGACGTCATCGAGGCGGACGCGGAGGTGTGGCAGCGGCGGGAGGCGGTGATCGTGGCGCAGGCGCAGATCGCGACCGCCGAGGATACGCTCCGTGCACTCGTGTACAACCCGTCGACGCCCGATTTCTGGACCCTCCGCATCGAGCCGGCCGACCCGCCGGCGTTTGCGGCGGTGAACGTCGACCTCGATGGCGCAATCCGGAACGCGCTCGATCGGCGTACGGATCTGCAGCAGGCAAAGAAGTCGATGGAAGCGACCGACGTCAACATCCGCTTCCTGCAGAATCAAAGTCTTCCCGACCTGAGCGCGCGGGTCGACTACGGCCTGAGCGCGCTCGGCGGGGTGCAGTTCGTGCGCGCACCTGGCGTCGGTCTGGCGCCAGGGGAAATCATCGGGGAGCAGCGTCGGGGATTCGGGTCTGTCATCGGCGACCTCCTGGCCAACGACTTTCCGGCGTGGACGGTGTCGCTGAATCTGAGCTATCCAATCGGAAGGAGCCCTCAGGAGGCGAATCTCGCGCGCACGCGGCTGGAGAAGACGCGCACCGAGACCGAGCTGCGGAACCAGGAGCTCCAGGTCGTGACGCAGGTCCGCCAGGCCGCGCGACAGGTGCTCACCAACCAGCAGCGCGTGCAGACGACGAGGGCCGCGCGCGAGCTCAACGAAAGCCGGCTCGAGGCGGAGCAGCGCAAGTTCGCGGCGGGCACCTCGACGAACTTCCTCGTCTTCCAGGCACAGCGCGACCTCGCCGTCGCCCGGAACAACGAGCTCCGCGCAATCCTCGACTACAACGTGTCGCTGATCGACTTCGAGACGGTGCAGGAAGTGCCGTTGCGGTAAAAAGGAATTCAGAATGCGGAATTCAGACTGCAGATGCGTCTGAACTCCGCCTGTGCATGCTGAATTTTGCATTTTGCATTCTGAATTACCGGCGTCAGAATGCCTCGCGTGCCCGTAACCGTCACCATCATCACGCTCAACGAATCGCGGCATATCGCGGCCGCGATCGACAGCGCGGCGTGGGCGGACGAGATTCTTGTCGTCGATTCCGGCAGCACCGACGACACGGTGTCGATCGCCGCGGGCAAAGGCGTCCGGGTCATGAGCCGGACGTGGCCCGGGTACGTCGATCAGAAGAACTACGCTGCGTCGGTCGCCGCCAACGACTGGATCTTCTCTCTCGATGCCGACGAACGCGTGACGCCGGCGCTGGCCGCTGAAGTCCGCGCCATCGTCGATGGCAGTCCGGCGGAACGCGCGTTCCGCGTGCCGCGGGTCACGTTTCACCTCGGACGGTGGGTACGCACCACGGATTTTTATCCGGACTATCAAACACGTCTGTACGACCGGCGCACGGCGCGCTGGCAGGGCAGGTACGTTCACGAATCGGTCGCCGCCGACGGTCCCGTCGGTCAGCTCAAGAACGAGCTGGAGCACTACTCGTATCGCGACCTGAGCGATCACCTCGATCGCATCAACCAGTACAGCACGCTGGCCGCGAGGCAGATGTACGAAAGCGGGCGCCGCGCGAGCCCGATCGATCTGCTGCTCCACCCGCCGGCGGCGTTCGTGAGGAACTACGTCCTGCGCGGCGGGTTTGCCGACGGCATGGCCGGCCTCACCATCTCGCTCGTCAACGCCTACTCGGTGCTGCTGAAGTTTGCGAAGCTGTGGGAGTTGCAACAAACTCCCAACGCCCAATTTCCAACTACCAAAAGCTGATGAACCGCTGCGACGTGTTCGCGTTTGGGAGTTGGTGGTTGGGAGTTGGGAGTTGATCCGTGTTTTCCCTGCACGTCGACACGGCGACGACCTGGCGCGGCGGGCAAAGTCAGGTCCGCTACACGGTGCTGGGACTGCGGGCGATCGGCCAGCGCGCGGCGCTCGTCGCGGACCCCGACGGTGCGCTCTTCCAGCGCATGTCGGAAGGACTGGATCTGGTGCCGCTGTCGTCGCGCGGGGGGGACGATCGCGACCCCGCAGGGGGCGGGGGGCGGGTGCTGAAACACCAGCGGCCGGGCAACGTG
>JAICQE010000150.1 GCA_025938035.1 Vicinamibacteria bacterium | reverse complement strand
TTCAGAAAGGCTTCGCGCATGAAGGCCGACGCCGGATTGATATGACGCAAGCAGTAATTCAGAATGCAGAATGCAGAATGCAGAATGCAGAATGCAAAGCCTGAATTCTGCATTTTGAATTGCTGCGTCACTTCTTAAGGTGCCGCTCGAGCATCTGACGCCGCACGACAGCGCCGTACACGTTGCCGTCGGCGTCAACGCCCACGCCTTCCGCGCCGGAGTGCTCGGCGCGGGTCGATTCCATGTCCTCGATGAACGCCGTCACGCTGCCGTCGCGCGCGCTGCCAATGCGAATGCCCTTCTTGATCCCCGGCAGTTCGTTGGCGCCGGTGTCCGGGCCCGACTCGGAATCGGCCACGTAGATCGTGTCGTCGCGCGTGATGAAGATGCCGCTGGGGCGGCCGAACTGCCGCCACTCGTCGAGGAGCTGTCCGTCCTGATCGAAGATCTGGATGCGGTTGTTCTCGCGATCGCCGACGAACAGACGCCCGCGCGAGTCCATCGCAATCGTATGCGGTTCGCTCAGCTCGCCTTTCCCTGAGCCCTTCCTGCCCCACTCCTTCACGAACGTGCCGTCGCGCGTGAACTTGATGACGCGGTTGTTCCTGCTCGGCGGACCGTTAGTGGTGCGGTGGCTGTCGGTGACGTAGATGTCGCCGGTCGGGGCAGTGACCACATCAGTGGGTTGATCGAAGAGATCAGGACCGGATCCCGCGACGCCGGCCTTGCCGAGCGTCATCAGCACCTTGCCGGTTGGACTGAACTTGAAGACCTGATGGCCCTTGCCGTTCCCGCCGCGCGCGTCGGTCACCCAGAGGTTGCCGTCGCGATCGACGGTGGCGCCGTGCGGAAACACGAACATGTTCTGGCCGAACGTCGCCAGCAGCTTTCCGTCGCGGTTGTACTTGAGGATCGGCGGTTCACTGCGTCCGGCGCAGGAGTTCTCGAAGCAACGGGCGACGACGTAAATCGATCCGTCCGGCGCCGGTTCCACCGCCGTGACGGCCGGCCACTTCATGCCGGCCGGCAGCTCGCCCCAGTCGCGCGTCGTTCGATACGGCTGCGGGAGATCGTTGCGCGGGCCCGCCTGCTGCGCCGCGACATTCGCCGTCACCGCGATGACAACGGCGAGCAGCATTCGTTTCATCTCAACTCCTGACGTTCGTCTCGCGTGAGGCGTGGAGGCCAACGGAGGTAACGGCTTCACAGGAGGAACGAAGGAACGAAGACGAACGGAGGGGCGGTTCGATTGATCGGCGCGCAACGCGCGCCGACAGCCGGGATGTGCGAGGGCGTAGATACAAACCGCACTGGTGCTAGCGGCGGCTTGTATCTACGCCCTCGTACATCGCGGCAGGCCGCCTTCGGCGGCCAATCGAACCGCCCACCTCTTCGTGTTCTTCGCGATCTTCGTGTCCTTCGTGGTTAAGACCAAAAAACTCCGTTCGTCTCCGTTTCTCCGTTTCTCCTGTGAAACCGTTTCCCTCCGACCGCTCCGTTCCCTCACCGAGGCCAGGGAACCCCGCGATTCTTCGGCACGGAACGAACGCCCTTGTGGAGGAAGCGCTGCAGGCGCGCGCCGTTGTAGGTTTCCGTCGTGTAGAGGTTTCCCTTCGAATCGACCGCGACGTTGTGCACGCCGTAGAACTGTCCGGGCTGCCGGCCGCCGTCACCAAACGTCGACACGACCTCGAGGGAGTCCCGCCGCAGGATGCGGACTTCCTCGTTCACGCCGTCAACCTGGTAGATGTAGGTCTGCTGCGGATCGTGCGAGAACGTCATGTCCCAGACCGACCCGGACCGAATGGTCTTCGTCTCGAAGAAGGCTTCCTTCACGAACGAGCCATCGGTCTTGAAAACCTGGACGCGATCGTTCACGCGATCGCACACGTAGACGAGCCCGTCCTTCGACACGATTACACAGTGGACCGTACGGAACTGCTTCGCCGGAGGCGCCGCCGGATCGTAGTTGCCGATATCGGCGTCATCAGGCCTGGCGCCGTATGCGCCCCAGTGGCGCTTGTACTTGCCCGTGTCGGCATCGAAGACGACCACACGGCGGTTGCCGTATCCGTCGGCGATGTAGGCCTCATTGGCCATCGGTTCGATGAAGATCTTCGCGGGTCGCCAGAGATGTTCGGGATCGTTGCTGCCCTTGTGGATGCCCTGCCGGCCGATCTGCAGCAGGAACTTTCCGTCGCGCGTGAATTTGAGGACGTGCGTGTCCTGCTTTTCGTCGTTGCCGCCGATCCACACGTTGCCTTTGTGGTCCACCGTGAGGCCATGGTTACTGGTTGGCCATTCATAGCCCTCGCCCGGACCGCCCCAGTGCCGCAGCAGGTTGCCTTCCTGATCGAATTCGAGGACCGGCGGCGCCGGCGTGCAGCAGCGGCCCACTTGCGGTGTGACGGCTGCGGCCTTGAAGTTGTCGTCGACGGCGCCAGGCCGATGCAGGATCCAGATGTGATCCTGGTCATCCACCGAAACGCCGATCGTCGAGCCGAGCACCCAGTGATTGGGAAGCGGCTTCGGCCAGAGCGGATCGACCTCGAAGTCTGGTGAAAGGCCGACCTGACGGTCGGCCCCTACCGCGGGTGTTTCCACCGTTTTCGTTTCCGCGTTTGTCGTCTCCGCGCCGCTGCACGCGGCGGCCGTGATGCCGAGCGCGAGGACGAATGCTGCGCGAATCATCGTGCCGTCCTTTCCAATCCTTCAGTCAGCTCGATAACCGTTCCCCAGGGATCGGTAATCACCGCGCGGTCCACGTCGCCTAACGCGCGCTCGCGCGCCAGCGGCGTTGTCAGATTGATGCTCTTCGCCGGAAGAGTGCCAAGGAACTCTTTCAGACCGCGGACCTCGAATCCGACGTGATCGACAGCTCGCCCGGCGGTGCCAACGAGCGTTTCCTTCGGCTCCCAGCGGAAGAAGTTGAGCATGTAGCCGATGCCGGGGAGATCAGCGCCGAAGAAGAAATCGGTAGTGCCGGGCCGTTCCGTCGCGTTGAGCGCCTTCATGTACCACCGGCCCATCTCGACGAACTGCGGATTGGTGAAGTGCACGTGATGGTGGACGATCGGCGGCGCGTTCGGCGCCATGTTGGTGACGAGCTCGATCTTCACGCCGTCCGGCCCGACGAGATATTCGAAACGCCCGTACACCGGCGACGGAGCCGCCGGCGTCGCGCCGGCCGCGGTGGCGGTTTCACGACCGACCGTGCGGCCGTATCCGCGCTCGACCACGCGCGCAGCAAACTCGGGCACGTTCGGAACGGCGAAGCCGATGTGATCGAAGGTGGTGCCGCGCGTCGGCCCGGTCGGCTTCTGCGGACGCAGCAGCACGAACACGTCGCCAAAGCGCACGGCTTCGGTCGTCCCGACCTTCGCCGCCGTGCCGCCGAGCGTGTCGACCCAGAACTTCCGATGCTCGTCGACGCTGGTGACGTGCAGATGGTAGTGGCCGACGCGTATGGGCGCCGCCGCATTGAGCAGTTGCGCGGACAGCCGGCCCGCCGGCGCCGCAACCGCCACTATGCCCGCGGCAACAACCAGACGACACACTGAGGCACCGAGGGCACCGAGATTCCTTTCAGAGGTCGACCTCGGTGTCCCGGTGTCTCGGTGTGTCGACATGGCTATGTCTCCTATTTCGCGGGCGGCGCCACCGTGCCGACCAGCTCGACGAGGAACCCGTTCGGATCCTTCACGAAGACGTTGCGTATCTTCGCGTCCCATTCGACGAGCGCTCCGTCCTTCGAGATGACGCGGATCCCGGCCGCCTGCATTTTCGGCAGCAGCTCCTGAATGTTCGCAACGCGGATCGCGATGCCCGACGCGCCAGGATCCGGCACGCGCAGATCGAACGGTGTCGGGTTCTTCACGCCGCGGAATTCGATCATCTCGATACGCGCGGTGCTGCCGGGCACGATGGCTCTGAAGGGGCGCGCCTCGACGCCTTCCGGCAGGGCCATCAGGTCAACGATGCGCGGGTCCTTCGACCAGGAGGGCTCCTCGGTAAACTCCCAACCCAGCAGGTCGCGCCAGAACGCCATGGATGCGTTGGCGTCGCCCAGCGTGAGCCCCATGACGGAGCCGAGGACATTGGGGCCGGCCGGAGCGTCGAACGGCGTCGGGAAGCGAACGGCTTCCACGATGTAGCCGTCGGGATCGCGCATGAAGATGCGGTTCACCGCTCCGTCGAGGAACGCAACAGGCGCGCCCGACCGCGTGATGATTTCCGCACCGCGCTTCTTCGCCGCCGCCATGACGACGTCGATGTCGCGCACGAGGAGCTTCATGTGCGGCGCCCCGGGGTCCGTCAGTCGCGGCCGCGCGCCGCGCCGCTGCGTGTTCGTGAATTCGGTCAGCTCGAAGTTGAACCCCTGTCCGGGAATGCGCAGCATCGCGACGCGGAGGCTGACGCCCGGCGCGTTGGTCAGCAGCGGCACGCCCGGATTTGCGAACGGCGTCACTTTCGCGTCCAGCCCGAACACCTCGCGATAGAACGCCAGCGTCGTCTCGACGTCGTTCGTCGCGTGGATCGCATGCATGAAGCCGGTTGTGGCGCCTTTGACCGGTGCAGGGGCGGGAGCTGGCGGTGGTGCGGCGGCCTGGGCTGGCGCTGGCGCCGGCGCCTGACCTTGCGCGTGGGCCGCCGCGATCAGCGCCGTACCAAGACCAACAGTCACCAGGAAACGCATCGCAGGATCTCCTCAGCCGGTCGGCTTACGACGCCGGCTCAATCCGCAGCAGGGCGCCTTGCTTTTCGTCCGTCAACACGTACAACAAGCCGTCCGGACCCTGGCGGACGTCACGCATGCGCTGGCGGAGATCGACGAGCAGCGATTCGCGCCGCAGCTCCTCCATCTTCTCGTTGAACAGGATCCGCTCGAGATGCCCGGTGCCCGGGATTTCCCCGGTCCGAAGCGCGCCAACGAAGACGTCGCCCTTCCACTTCGCCAGCTTGTCCCCGGTATAGAACGTGAGCCCGGACGTGGCGATGGAGGGCACCCAGATCACCACCGGCGGCTCGAAGTTGGCGTGCCCGGCGCGCTCCGACTGCCACGGCCCTTCATAGCGCCGTCCGTAGCTCACCATCGGCCAGCCGTAGTTGGCGCCCGGCTTCACGACGTTGATCTCGTCGCCGCCGTTCGGCCCATTCTCGGTCTGCCACATCTGTCCCGTCCCGGGATGGAGGGCGAGGCCGAGCGAGTTGCGATGACCGTAGGTGTAGATCTCGGGCTTGTGACCGGGCTTGCCGACAAACGGGTTGTCCGGCGGTGCGGTCCCGTCGTCCCGCAGGCGCAGCACCTTGCCGCCGTGCGTGTTCAGGTCCTGAGAATCGGCTCCCGACGTCGCCACATAGAGCATGCCGTCGCCGCCAAACGCCATACGCGACGTGCCGGTCCGTTCGGTGGCAACGAAGATGTCCTTGCTGTCCGTCAGCGCCTTGCCATCCCACACGGCGCGCGCAATCGCAAGCGTGTTGCGTTTGGGATCGAGCGGCTTCGTGTAATTGAGGTACACGAAACGGTTCTGCGCGAACTGCGGATGGAGGACGACGTCCATCAGCCCGTGTACGGCACCCGGGAGTCCCGATTCGCCGGCGCCGTAGTTCTCGGGAACCCCGGCGACGGGCTGCGGATCGACCTTCCCGTTGCGGATGATGCGCAGCTTGCCCATCCGCTCGGTGACGAGGATGCTCCCATCGGGAAGCCAAGTCATGCCATACGGATATGACAGGTCCCGCGTGACGACGACGACGCGGATCCGCTGGCCTTCGCCCGTGTCGTACATGAATGGGCCGGCGCCAAGAGGCTTCCCGGCAAGGCCTGTCGGCGCCAGAGGAATCGCGCCCGAGAACGGCACCTTCTGCTGCGCGATACCCACCGCCACACCAACGCTGACGGCCAGCAACATCGCCAACGGCGCTACGTGCTTCACGCTCACGCTGAACCTCCGGAAAGCGGCAGTATATACGGTGGATGGTGGTTAGTAGTTGGTGGGTAACCACCAACCACTAACCACCAACGAGCAGCTAGTTAATCGTCGCAGCCTCGCCGGTCTCGGCGAGCAGGTGGGAATGCTGGCGGGTGATTTCGCCGACAGCGGCGTCCTTGTAGAAATTCCCCATCGAATAGCCGCACAGCAGTTTGAAGTCGTAGGAGTTCGCCAGCTCGTTCCACAGCGTTTCCAGGCGGATCGCGGCGGCGGTCAGACCGTCCTGCCAGAGCACGTTCACCATCTCCCCGTACGCGCGGACCGTGTGCTTCGGGTGAATGCGCGCGACTTCGGTGAACATTGTCCCGAGGGCATGTTTGAAGAGCGGCGCGTGGGGCATGCCGTCGACCATGATCGTGTTGAGCACTTCGTGCGCGTCGAGCACGACCAGATCGCCGAGCTGCTTCATCCGCCGGACGTCAAGCTGATGCGTCGCCAGCGACTCTTCGATTGCCGCGCAATGTTCCGGCGTCGCGATCACCACGCCAGGCTGACTCTGCGTGAAGCCATCAGCGAGAAACTTCGCCACGATGGTGATCAGCGAGCGGTCGCTCTCGTAGAACTGAACCGCGTGGAAATGTCCGGAAGCTCTTCGGTTTGACACTGCGTTAGTCCGGCGCCGATGCGCCTACCAAACCGTCAGTGTAACCAAGCGAGGATGCTCAAACAAGGGACCCGGTCGAGCTGGGTCGACGTTTTTGCGCCGCTCATCAAATGCCTCGCGAACTGGACGACGCGACTGCGGACGAACGCTCCGCGATGAGCACCGGCCGGTAACCGCCGCGTGCCGCAAAATAGGCGTAAACGCCGACGAACACGACAGCGAGAATTGCGCCAAGGCCGGCAATCATCTGCAGCGCCGCACCTGGCCCGAGCTGGTCGATCCTGGCGCCCATGATCGGAATGGCGACGGCCACCGATAACATGCCTGCACCTCCCATCAGCGACAGGAGTAGTGCTCCGCCGCGCGGGAACTGTTCCGCCGTCACGCCGAGCATCGTTGGCCAGAAGAACGTCTTGCCGACGCCGAACACGGTCGCGGCCGCGAATGCGACCACCGGACTCGCTCCCGGCTGCAGGCTGCCGAGCCAGAACAAACCGATCGCGGTGAGCACGGAACACACGACGAGGGTCGCGATCGGCGCTTTGTGGGCGATGCCGCTGCCATAGAACCGCAGCAGGAACATCAGGCCGGCGGTGTAGACGAGGAACAGCACTCCCTGAAGCTGCGGAACAAGGGTACCCATGACGGCGGGGAACCACTGGTCGGGTGCGAGCTCCGCGGCAGCCGTCATCCACATGCAGATGAACAACAGCAGGAAAAGCGGTCGCGCAGCCTCTCGCCACATCTCCCCGGTGGACACGTTGGAGATGACGCGCTCGGTCCGCGGATAGGCCAGCGACAGCGCCATCACCAGATAGACAATCGCGGGCACGGCGATCGTCCCAAGCTTGATCTGCCAGCTCGCGTTTAACGCCTGTGTCAGCAAGGCGGCGAGAAGCCCGCCGATCACCAGCCCGCCGGGCCACCACGCGTGGAGCATATTCAGCTTGCGCGTTTTCTCATCCGCGTAAATCGTCGCGATCAGCGGGTTGATCACACCCTCGACGAGTCCCTGCGACAGGCCCATGATGAAGAAGCCGGCGTAGAGCATCGTCGTCCCCGTGTCGTCGAAAATCGACGCCACCGGCGCCGCCGGATGCGGTGCGACGAGGATCAAGGCGATGCCGGCCAGATACCCGATCGCCGACAGCACGTGGAGCGCCCGCATCCCGACCGCATCGACGAGCGCGCCGCTGATGAAGATGGCGACGGTGAACGCCCAGAAGGCGGGGCTGAAGATCAGCCCCATTTGTTCGTTGGTCAACCGGAACGCGGCGCTCAAGGCGGGCGCGACGTCGCCGCGAATGGCAAACACCATTGAGGTGGTAACGAGCGATACGCAGCTCGCGACGAAGAGTTTTCCTTTGTCCATCAGCGGTCTCAGTTCAGCACGAAAGCATATAAGGGTTTCGCCCACTGCCACCAGCAATGTGCCGTCCGTCGAGTCAATTGCCGTGAGAAGATCTGGTCGGATAGCGAAAGCGAGGCGATGATGAGGAAGCTGGTCGGTGCGTCGGTGGCGATTGCGTTCGTCGCGATCGCGATTCCACAGCAGACCGCAGGACAAGGCCGCGGCGGGCGCGGCGGGTCGCCGGTCCCCCAATTCGTGTCGGCAGAGGTAGGCGCGGATCGGAAGATCACCTTCCGCGTCTACGCCCCGCAGGCCGACGCCGTGCGCCTCGCCGCCTCCGACATTCCAGGGCTGGGGCAGAACGGTCAGCTCACGCGTGCAGATAATGGCGTCTGGCAGCTCACGTTCGGCCCAATCGAGCCAGGCTCCTATCGCTACAACTTCAATATCGATGGCGTGGCGACTGTCGATCCACGCAATCCAGCGATCAGCGAATCCAACAACAACGTGTGGAGCCTCGTACACGTGCCGGGCTCAGAGCTGTTCGACACTCGCGATGTACCTCACGGTGCGGTTGCCGAAGTGACGTACAAGTCCACAGCGCTCGGCCGGTTCCGGCGGATGCATGTATATACGCCGCCAGGGTATGAGAACGGTCGCGATCGCTACCCCGTGTTCTATCTGCTTCACGGCGCCGGCGACAACGACAACGCCTGGTCGACGGTCGGACGGGCAGGATTTGTCCTCGACAACCTGATCGCCGCCCGCAAGGCGAAGCCGATGATCGTCGTCATGCCCGCCGGCCATGCCGCGCCTGCGGCGGACTCGATCGGGCAGGCGGCGACGGACATGTTCGTCAATGATTTCGTGTCCGATGTGATGCCGTACGTCGAAAAGCACTATCGCGTGTTGACCGACCGCGCCAATAGCGCCATCGCGGGCCTTTCGATGGGAGGCGGGCAGACGCTGCAGGTAGCTATTCCGCGATTGGAGCGGTTCGCGTACATCGGTGTGTTCAGCTCCGGACTGCTTGGAGCGTTCCCCGGCGGCGGACGCGGCGCCGCCGCGGCCCCACCGGCCAGTGGCGTGCCCGCGGCCGCCGCTGCCTGGGAAAAGCAGCACGCGATGAAACTGGACGATGCGGGGCTGAAGCGCGGGCTGCGGCTGCTGTGGTTCGGTACTGGGAAGGAGGACTTTCTGATGCCGACGACAGTGGCAACGATCGACCTCTTCAAGCGGCACGGGTTCGCTCCCGTATTCGTCGAATCGCCAGGCGGTCACACATGGATCAACTGGCGCAACTACCTTGCGGAGTTCGCGCCTCAACTGTTCAGAAACTGATCGACAGGTGCGCGGGTGGCGTCGCCACGGCGCGCCGCCACCTTGCAATTCGCGCTCGAGGATCGAATCCCGACAGTACCTCGACCGGACGTTCACCTTCACGGGAGCGACGGGAAGCGGAACATTCGCAGGACACATCAACTTGAACAAATGACCGGTCTAACGTGAATCGGCGTCATTCAGAACTTTTCAGCGCGCCGGCAGGACTTGGGAACTCCTCGAGCGGTAACGTGACCTCCCTACTTGGAGGTTCACATGACGCAGGCGCGCCGTTTTGCCACGAAGGCGCTTCTTTTCGCCGCTTCCGTTCTGACGTTCGCAGCCGCCGCAACCGCACAGCCCATCAGCGCTCAAAGCTTCGAACAGCTGCAGGTGCTTGTTTCAGCGGGCGACGCGGTGAAGGTGATCGACCGCGACGGCAATCGCGTGGCGGGGCGGATCGGCGACGTCTCCGGGTCCCGGCTGATCCTCGATATCAATGGCACGAAAAGAACCTTCGTCGAGTCCGACGTTCGTGAGGTTCGACGTCGGGGCGGCGATTCACTCGCGAACGGAGCGTGGTGGGGTTTCGGAGTGGCCGCCGGTATCGGCACTCTCCGGGTTGCCTCGTGGTGTGCGGCAGAACCCTGCTCCGGCGCCGAAATGCTGATCATTCCACTTTATGGCGCGCACGGCGCCGGTATAGGGGTCGGGATCGACGCGTTGATTCGAGGAGAGAGAGCGCTCTACCGCGCGCCGGAGACGCTCGCGATGTCCGTGACGCCTATCGTCGGCAGACGCACCGGCGTCGGCGTGTCGTTCGCATTCTAAGACTCCACTCCTCCACTCTCTGCTCACCGGCCCCAGCTTATGAGAGGGAACTAGCCAGCGCGAAGGTACCAGACCCGAGTCGCAGTGCGCTGACGGGGTCTCCTACGGAGCGGGTTCGATCCGAAGCATCGCCCCGTCATCTTCGTCCGTCAGCAGATACAGAAGTCCGTCAGGCCCCTGACGAACGTCACGAATCCGTTGGTGAAGCTGCGTCAGCAGCGTTTCGCGGCGCAGCTCGCCAAGCGTGTCGTTGAACACCACGCGCTCGAGTCCGCCGGTTCCGGGCACTTCGCCGCGCCGCGCGCTGCCCACGAACAAATTGCCGCGCCACGACGGAAAGCGGTCCCCGGTATAGAACGTCAGGCCGGTTGGAGCGATCGACGGCAGCCAGACGACCGCGGGCGTCTCGATGCCCGGGCCGACTGGACTCTCGACGAGCGAGGAACCGTCGTAGTTGCGTCCGTAGCTGTAGCGCGGCCACCCATAGTTGCGCCCGGGCCGAATGACGTTGACCTCGTCGCCGCCATTTGGTCCGTGCTCGGCGTTGAGCACCGCCCCGGTCACGGGATGCACCGTTAAACCGAGTTGATCGCGATGTCCGTAGGAGTAGATCTCGGGCCGAACGTTCGGCTTGCCTGCGAACGGATTGTCCGGCGGCGACGTCCCATCGTCGCGGAGCCGCAGCACCTTCCCGTAGACGTTATCCAGCCGCTGCGCCTTGTCATTGAACGGCGCACCGGTGGTCAGATACAGCGTGCCGTCCGGAGCAAACGCCATGCGTGATCCACTTGGCGCTTCCCACTCGCCGGTGAACAACTCCTTCACGTCCGTGAGCGCCTTGCCGTCGAAGCGCCCGCGCGCGACCGTGATCGCCGTCTGCCGCTGCGGCGGCCTCTTTGGGTCCGCGTTCGGAACAGTCGGTCCCGGCTTGTTGTATGTGAAGTAGACGAACCGGTTCTCGGCGAACTTCGGGTGCAGCACGACGTCGTGCAGGCCGCCGTTGCGCAGCGGCGGCGTGATCTCCGCGATGCCAGCCACCGGTTCCGGATCGAGGACAGCTGCTTTCCCGCCCGCGCCGGTCGCGTTGCGGACGATTCGCAGCTGCGCGGCGCGGATGGCGACGAGCGCATCGCCGTTCGGCAGGAAGGCCACGCT
>JAICQE010000038.1 GCA_025938035.1 Vicinamibacteria bacterium | reverse complement strand
CCCGCCGGCGCATAGCACAAGGGAATCCGCAGGACCATGCGCCGGCCTGCGAGCCGGCGCTTTGTTTGTACAGATTGATTTCGCGAGCTTCGCGTTCTTCGCGGCCTTCGCGGTTGAGAAAGCAGAGAAACAGGAATGGCGACTATGACGATTTCGGCGGAAATGGTGAAACAGCTTCGCGACAAGACGGGCGCCGGCATGATGGAGTGCAAGGCGGCGCTCACCGAAGCGAACGGCGACATGGAAGAGGCGATGACGCTGCTGCGCAAGCGCGGGCTGGCACAGGCGGCCAAGCGCGCCGGCCGTGCCACTGCGCAGGGCGCCATCGGCAGCTACATCCACATGGGTGGCAAGATCGGCGTCCTCGTGGAGGTGAACTGCGAATCGGACTTCGTCGCCCGCACCGACGACTTCAACAACCTCGTCAAGGACGTGGCGATGCACATCGCCGCCGCCTCCCCGCGCTGGGTACGCCGCGCGGAGGTGCCCGCCGCCGAGGTCGAGAAGGAGAAGAACATCTATCGCGCGCAGATGGAGAAGGAAGGCAAGCCGGCGAACGTGCTCGAGAAGATCATCGAGGGCAAGCTCGGGAGCTTCTACTCGCAGTTCGTGCTGCTCGACCAGCCGTACATCCGCGACGACAAGATGACCGTCAGCCAGCTGGTCGCGCAGGCGAGCGCGAAGACGGGAGAAAACATCCAGATAAGCCGGTTTGTTCGCTTCCGGGTTGGCGAAGCGGCTGAATAACCAACGGGCCCAAGGCCCATGGCCTAAGGCCTAAGGACTGGTCGAGGCATGAGCCGCCTTATACCTGGACCAGCCCTTGGGCCTTGGGCCTTAGCCCTTGGGCCTGCAATAATCGTCTTTCGATGTCCGCGGACTCCTCCTCGACCCCGATCTACAAGCGCGTCCTTCTCAAACTCTCCGGTGAAGCCCTGATGGGCGAACAGCAGTTCGGCGTCGATCCGGCTGTCGCCACGCGCATCGCCCGCGATGTTGGCGAGATTCAGGCCCTCGGCGTCGAGACGGCCATTGTCATCGGCGGTGGAAACATCTTTCGCGGGCTCGCGGCGAGTGCGCGCGGGATGGACCGCGCGACGGCCGACTACATGGGCATGCTGGCGACGGTCATCAATGCCCTCGCCCTGCAGGACGCCCTGGAGCAGCAGAACGTGCTGACGCGCGTCGTGACGGCGATCGAGATGCGTGCCGTCGCCGAGCCGTTCATCCGGCGGCGCGCCATCCGCCACCTGGAAAAAGGCCGCGTCGTCATCTTCGCCGCCGGCACCGGCAACCCGTATTTCACGACCGATACCGCCGCCGCGCTGCGCGCCATGGAGATCAAGGCCGAGGTCATCTTGAAGGGCACCAAGGTCGACGGCGTCTACACCGCCGATCCGATGCTCGACCCGGCGGCCACCAAATACCCAAGCATTTCTTATCTGCAGGTCCTCGAGCGGCAGTTGAAGGTCATGGACGCCACGGCCATTTCCCTCTGCATGGACAACAAGCTGCCAATCGTCGTATTCAATCTCCGAGAAACCGGCAGCATCCGCCGAGTCGTGCTTGGTGACCCCATCGGCACGACGGTGTCTCATGAGCCAGTTCGTGGTTAGCGCGGCCAGCGACTAACCACCAACCACAAACCAGGTGAGAGCATGGAATTCAGCGATCTGAAAGGCATGTTTGCGGAAGTCAAAACGCGGATGGACGGCGGCATCGACCGCGTCCGCCGCGATATGGCGAACGTCCGAACGGGACGGGCCACCGTCGGTCTGCTCGACAGCGTTCACGTGGAGGCCTACGGCTCGAAGATGCCGATCAACCAGGTCGCCACCCTGTCGATTCCCGAGCCGTCGATGATGATCGCGCAGCCGTTCGACCCGTCGTTGATGGGAGCGATTGAAAAGGCGATCCGATCGTCCGACCTCGGCTTGAACCCGGCGAACGACGGCAAGGTCATCCGCATTCCGATCCCCTCCCTCACCGACGAACGCCGCAAGGAGCTGTCACGGCACGTGCACAAGCAGGCGGAGGAAGGCCGCAACGCCGTCCGCCAGGTGCGCCGCGATGCCAACGAGCGCCTCAAAAAGCTCCTGAAGGAGCACAAGATCTCGGAAGACGACGAGCGGAAGGGTCTCGACCAGATTCAGAAGATGACCGACGATCACGTCAAGACGATCGACGAGCTGCAGAAGAAAAAGGACCAGGAGTTACTCGGTCACTGACGCAGGCAGGCAGGTGCGATTCGCGCTTCCGCCGGTCGGTGCAATCAGACTTCGCCGGTCGGTGAAGCCGCTTCGGTCGTCGTCTGTTAGCAGTCTGCGGTCGCGATCGCCGCTGATGAGAAGCGACCCAACCAGCAAAGAACGCAGTGGCTGCCGCGCACGGAATGACGCCCAGGACGAATTGGCCGGGAAATCGGAGCCAGTACTGAAATAGGTTCTCGAGGGTCTCGCCTTCTGGATAGAGTCGCATGACCGCGAGTGCGAGCATTGGACTGAGCACCGTGCCGAGCAATCCTGCCGAGCGGACGGATAATGTGCCACCAACCGCGTGACTGACTCCTAAAACGATCGGGCCGATGCCAGCTGCCAACAAGATCAGCGATGGCACCCCGAACCCAATCCAGATGTCGATCAGCGAATGCCAGCTGACGAGTCTGCTCCTGCCCAACTGGCTAGCCACGACAGATGTCGCAAAGAACGCAAGGCCAAATAGTAGAAACGCCGCCAGCAGACCTTTCAGATAGCGCAACATCTGAGTCTCTCCGCGTACCACCCGCCGCGAATTGACACCCTTGGACCGACCAGCGTCAGACGTCTTGCACCAATCAGCGTCAGCCGCGTTGCACCGATCGGCGTCAGATGCCTCGACCGACCGGTGCCCGCTCGCAGCCACCGCGCGTCAGTCTCCAAACGACACCCCCATCGCACGGGCGGTGGTCAGGAGGTCGTAGTCGAGCGGCACGGTCTTCGTCTTGCCGACGACTTCACCCAGCGGGACGGGAACGAGGTCCGGCGGATGATTCGCCACCATCTTGCCGAACTGCCCTTTCAGGATCAGTTCGACGGCCTTGCCGCCGAACCGCGTCGCCAGCGTGCGATCGAACGCCGTCGGGCTGCCGCCGCGCTGCAGGTGGCCGAGGATCACGTAGCGGGTCTCCTTGCCGGTCAATTCCTCCAGCTGCTTCGCCACGCGCGCGCCTTCTCCGCCGAGCCGCTCGGCGTGGCCCGTGTGCGCTTCCGCGATGACGGCCGCCCGCTGGTTCTTTGCATGCGCCCCCTCGGCGACGACGACGATGCTGAAGCGCGCGCCCCAGTCGTCACGATTGCGGATGCACTGCGCGACGCGTTCGAGATCGTACGCAATCTCGGGAATGAGAATCACGTCGGCGCCGCCGGCGACGCCGCTGTGCAGCGCAATCCATCCGGCATAGCGTCCCATGACCTCGACGACCATGATGCGGCGGTGGGCCTCTGCGGTCGAGTGCAGACGGTCGATCGACTCCGTCGCGAAATCGACCGCCGTGTCGAATCCGAAGCAGCTCGTCGTCCCGACGATGTCGTTGTCGATGGTTTTCGGCACGCACACCAGCGGGATGCCCTTCTTGTAGAACTCGTACGAAATCGCCAGCGTGCCGTCGCCACCGATGCAGACGAGCGCATCGAGGCCCATCTTCTGAAACATCTCGACGACGCGGTCGCCATAGTCGAACGTGCCTTCGGGGGTCTGGATCGGCTGGGCGAACGGGTCGCCGCGGTTGACGGTGCCGAGGATCGTGCCGCCGAGCCTGAGGATGCCGGTGACGTCGCGCGGCGTGAGCAGGCGGGACTTCTCCGGGTAGATCAGCCCATCGAAGCTGTCCTCCAGGCCCACGACCTGGATCTGCGAGTTGGACGCCGCCTTCACGACGGCGCGGATCACGGCGTTGAGACCGGGCGCATCGCCTCCACCGGTCAGAACGCCAATTTTCTTAATCGTGGGCATCGGAGCTTTGGCGCGGTCTGGTCACAATCCGAGCGGCCCTTCGACTCGCGCGGACTTCTCCGCTCGCTCAGGGCACTCGACTCGGACGCTCACGTATTGGCCTGCCACGAGCGAGGGCGCAAAGCGCCCGAGTCGAGTGGTGGACCGCAGGAGGATCGAACTCCTGACCTCCGCATTGCGAACGCGGCGCTCTCCCAGCTGAGCTAGCGGCCCTGATGGAGTGAAATGAAGGCGCGCCCGCCGGGCAAGCGTCTCGGCTGCACGCGCAAAATCGAGTTTACCACGGCGCTTCCCGCCAAAGGCGCCGGCGCCGGGCCGAAGCGCCGTCTACTCGCGCGCGCGCTCGAACGTCAGGTAGACAGGCGCGGCTCCGAGGATCATCAGCAAGCCGAAGGTGCCCCACCCTGCGCGGTTGATCGCCACGAACCGTGCGTGCTCGCCCGGCTGCAGTACCACGTCGTGCGTTTTCGAAAACAGGGTGTTGTGGGCTCGAATGCGATGCGGGCCGGCGGGAAGCTCCTGCGAGATGGTGTCGCCGAACCGCAGCATGCCGACGTCCTTCCCGTCCACCTGGATGAAGACCTCCCGGAATCCGACGTCCTCGTCGGCCTCACGGCTGACGGTGATGCTGGCAACGAAGTTCGACCGGCGCGAGGTCTTGACGAGGTCGACGCCCGGCCGCCGGCCGACGAGCGGCGGAAGCGTGAGCGCGTCGCGAAGCTCGAAGAACACCGGACACATCCTACCGAATCCCGCGCATGAAAAAAGCTCGGCTGCAACAGCCCGGGTACTCGAACGCAGGCAACACGCTTGCAACCAGCGCTGGCGGGGTCCGCGCCTGCCCGCTGGGCCACTGCGCGGACCACAGATCGGGGGGAGGAAAAGATGGCCGTTCTTGGATGGATGTTGTTCGGTCTCGTCGTCGGAGCGCTGGCCAAGCTGATCATGCCTGGCCGCGATCCCGGCGGCATCATCGTGACCATGCTGCTCGGCATTGCCGGCGCCGTGCTGGCCGGCTTCGCCGGCCGGGCGCTCGGCTGGTACGGCGAAGGCGAGCCGGCGGGTTACCTCATGTCGTTCGTCGGCGCGGTCGTACTGCTCGCGCTGTATCGCATGATGACCCGGCGGCGCACGCTGACGCCGTAGCAGGCGCTCAAAAACAAACCTCGTCGCTGGAGTACGTAGTGTCCGCCTTCAGGCGGACCGCGTCAGTGTCACAGCGCGGCGACGCGGCAACCAAAGCCGCGCTGTAATGTCCTGTGTCTTTTCGTGACACTAACGCGCGTCCGAGTTGTCTGCTGACGAACAAACCCCGGCGCGTTAGTGTCACAATGCACGATGGCCGGCGGGCCACACGTCCGCCAGCCCTTCCGTGCCGTCGATAACGACCAGAATTCCTCTCGGCCGTGCGCATATGCTCGCGTCAACGGTCATGCGCGATGCACAGCGGGCCGGCCTCCCGGCGCGATCGATCACGCCGCTCGGCAGCCTCCGCCGCTTCGCTCCGGCCGTCGGCGACGTGTCTCTGCTGGCAGTGGCGCCCGCCGCTGCGCACCATGACGTGCTGACGGGCTTTGCGCGCCTGACGGCCGCCGTCATCCTCGCCCGCTCGGCAACCCATCTCATCATCGGCAACGACCGCGGGACGGTCTCGGTGCACGTCGCCGTTCCGGAAGAGGCCGGCGCTGCGCTGGTCTGGCACACCGGTTCGCGAACGCACACGAGCGCGCTCCAGACGCGTGCGCAGCGGTTGGGCTTGACCTTCGATCGGGCACGCCTGCTCGACCGCCAGGGTCAGCCGCTGTCCAGCGACACCGAAGCCGATTTCTACCGCCACCTGGAGCTGCCGGAGATTCCGCCCGAGCTTCGCGAGGACGGCGACGAAATCATCGTCGCCGAGCGCGGCGAGCTGCCACCGCTCGTCAGCACAGGCGATATCCGCGGCGATCTCCATATGCACAGTACCTGGAGCGATGGACGCGACTCGATCGAGCAGATGGCATTCGCGAGCCAGCAGCTCGGATATGAATACATCGCCATCACCGACCACTCGGAACGAGCGCCGGCCTCGCGCCAGCTGGCCGCATCCGACATCCGCCGGCAGGGCGCAGACATCCAGAGGGCCGGCGCGCGCGTCAAGCGCGTGCAGATCCTGCACGGCGTCGAAGTCGATATCATGCACGACGGTTCGCTCGACTTCGACGACGAGCAACTTGCCGGTTTCGACATCGTCCTCGCCTCGCTGCACGACCACGCCGGCCATGATGCGTCGAAGCTGACCGAGCGGTACCTGCGTGCGATCCGGCATCCGCTCGTCAATGTCATTACCCACCCCGCCAACCGGACGCCCGGGCGCTCGAGCGGTTACCCGCTCGACTTCGATGCGCTGTTCGCGGCTGCCGCGGAAACCGGAACGGCCATGGAAGTGGACGGCGCCCCGGGTCATCTCGATCTCGACGGCGCGCTCGCGCGCCGCGCGGTCGCCGCAGGCGTAACGCTCGTCATCGACAGCGATTGTCACCGGTCGGACGGACTTGGCCGGCAGATGCGCTTCGGCGTGGGCACCGCTCGCCGCGGATGGATCGGGCCGGAGCACGTGCTCAACACACGCGGCCTCGACGAGGTGCGCGCGTTCGTCGCCCGAAAACGTGCGCGCGGATAACGCAGGGCCCCCGTTCAGGGGCGCCGTTCTCGTTGCGTGCGTGGTGGGAACGATTGCGTTCTCCGTGTACGCCCGCACGCTGCTTCCCGGCGTGGATCTGGGCGACACCGGCGGCTTTCAGGCAGCCGTCCTGTGGCCGGAGACGAGCGCGCGGCAGGCCTACCCCTTGTATTACTCACTCGCACGGCCGTTCGTCCTCGCCGTCAGCCCGGACAACCCGGCGCGCGGACTCAATCTGTTCTCGGCGCTCGCGGGCGGTCTCGCCGCAGGCCTGCTGACGTGTTTCGCGGCCCTGCTGACGACGAGCGCCGCTGCCGGCGCCGCCGCCGGACTGCTCCTCGCCTTCTCGCACACATTCTGGACGCAGTCGGTCATCGCGGAGGTCTACACCCTGCACATCGCGCTGATCGCCTGCTGCCTGCTCGCGCTGTACGCGTATAGCCAGCAGCCGACACGGCGCCGGCTCGCCGCCTTTTTCGCGGTGTATGCGCTTTCATTCGGCAACCACCTGTCGATGCTTCTGCTGCTGCTGCCGTTTGCGCTGTTCCTCGTGCTCGCGCACCCGCGGCCGCGCGATCTCCTGCGGCCGGGCACGATCGGTCTGGCGATTGGCATCGCCGGTGCCGGCGCTCTTCTCTACGCGCCCAACGTCCTGTTCGTGTGGACGAACATCGATGCGCCGCCGCGTTGGAGCGATCGCCTCGCCACGTTCTGGTTCGATGCAACCAAGTCGGACTGGCGCGGCACGATGATGGCCGGCGTCGATCGGAGTGAGCTCGCCGAACGCATGGCGATGTGGATCTGGGATGCGCGGCTGCAATTTGGACTGGCCGGTCTGGCGCTCGCCATCGCCGGCGTCATCCGGCTATGGCTCTTCTCCCGTCCATGGGCGCTGCTCTTTGTCAGCGCCTACCTCGTCAACACGATATTCGCCGTCACCTATAACGTCGGCGATCCTCACGTGTTCTTTCTGCCCGGTCACGCGCTCACCGCGCTGGCGATTGCCGCGCTGTTTGCCGGATGGCGCTCCGTCAAGGGACGCCCTCCGGACAACACGCCGTCGACTCGTCGGGCGTCCCTTTCAGGGGTGCCCCTCCTGTCGAGTGTCGCAATCGCAGCTCTGCTCGCGTATGCAGGATGGCGTGGGTGGGATACATGGCCAAGTGCCGACCGCAGCCGCGATCGGCGCGCCGATGCCTTCGTCGCCGGTGTCACCGCCGGCATCAGCGACACGAATGCCGTGCTTCTCTCCGACATGGACTGGCAGCTGGAAAACGCGCTCCTGTATTCGTCGCGATTCGAACGGCGCCAGCTGGCATGGCGCCGAGCCGCAGAGGTGCTGCCGCATCTTCCGTTCCTGGTGGCCGACAACCATGCGATCGGCCGCGACGTCGTGCTCGCCGGCAACGCCGCTGCCCGCGTTGTGAGCGCATACGGAACGTTCTTTCCTCTCGCGGCAGACACCGTCCCGCCGCGAGGAATTGCCGATCGCGTTGAGGCCCTCCCGCGCGGCACGCCCTACGTTCTGACACTGCTCGAGCCTGCAGGAGGCGAAGCGGTCGACATCGACGATTTCGATCGGGCGCTCGCGATCCTCGCCGGTGGATCGGCTCCACCCCGAAGCGCGACACGCTATCAGGTCTGGGCCGGAATCAGCGGTGAACCCGGCGCCGAGCATCGCGAATCGAACCGTCCATTCCGATCGGCGTTCACGATTCTCGGCGACCCATTCGCGGTGCGCATCGAGTCGTGGCTGCCGTTCGACACGTTCCGCCGGGCCGGGTTTGGTCACGTCCTGCGCGGGCGCGAGCCGGTGCTGACGATCGAGCGCGGCGTCAGCCTCGTGTGGTTCGAGCCGGACGGATCGCCGGCCGTCAGCTACGCCGCCGGCTTATACGCTCCGAAGGCCAGGCTGCGGATGCCGGCGTCTGTACCTCAGCAGGTCGCCCGCGGCTCAGGTGCTATGCTCAAAAAGACGTGGCTCGAAAACTGATCGTCCTTCTCGCTCTTACGGTGACCACGACCTTTGCGCCGGTCATCGCCGGCCAGGGCGCGACAAACGCTGCACAGGCTGGCAAGTCGCCGGACGCGCTTGCCAGGGAACTGCAGGCACGTTATCAGTCGATTCGCGACTTCTCTGCCGATTTCGTCCAGAGTTACCGCGCCGGCGTGCTGAAGACGCAGTCGCAGGAACGCGGGACGGTGGCGATCAAAAAGCCCGGCAAGATGCGCTGGACCTACACGAAGCCGGAGCGCAAAGAACTGGTGTCGGACGGCGTGAAGCTGTACTGGTACGTGCCGGAAGACAAGCAGGTGGTGGAGAGAGACGTCGCGAGTCAGGCCAGCACGCCCGATCTGTTCCTGAGCGGCCGCGGCGACATCGCCCGGGACTTCACCGCCAGTTACGCAGAGACGCCGGTTCAGGGCAGTGTGGCGTTGAAACTCGTCCCGCGCAAGAACGAGCCGGAGTACCAGTACCTCGTCGTCGCGCTCGATCCGGGCACGCTCCAGATTCGCGCGCTCATGACGCGGGACCACCAGGGCGGCGAATCGACGCTGACGTTCAGCAACATGAAAGAGAATCGCGGCCTGTCCGACCGGGACTTCGTTTTCCGAGTCCCATCAGGCGTCAAGGTCGTTACAGACGACGGACGCTGAAAGGCCTGACAGGCCGACCTGAAGGTCGGCCTCTACCGCGCTTATTCGATCTTGGCGACCTGTGCGCCAAGCGAGATCAGGCGCTGCACGACGTTGCTGTATCCGCGCTCGACCGTTTCGAGCGGCGCGACGCGCGTCTGACCGTCCGCCGCCAGTCCCGCGGCAATGAGCGACATGCCGGACCGCAGATCGCGGCTGTCGAGGATGCGTCCGCCCCGGAGCCGCGTCGGCCCCGTCACGATAATGCGATGCGCATCGGCCAGAAACAGATCGGCGCCCATGCCGCTCATCTGCTCGAGCGCGAACAGACGCAGCTCATACATCCAGTCGTGCACGAGTGTGCGCCCCTGCGATTGAGTCGCCAGAACGGTTACCAGGCTGACGAGGTCGCTCGGAAACGCCGGCCAGAGTCCGGTCGTGATTCGGCGGACCGCTTTCGGGCGTGACGGCCGGACCTCGAAGACACCGTCTTTCATGCCGCAGTCGACATTCATCCGCTTCAGCACCGATGCGACAACCTCGATATCTTCATCGCGCGCGCCCCCGATGGCGATCTCTCCTCCTGTGATCGCGGCGACCACCGCCCAGCTCCCTGCTTCGATATAGTCGCCGCCAAGCTGGTGCGTCGCTCCCGAGAGCTTGCCGACGCCTTCGACGCGCAGTTTCGAACTGCCGATGCCGGAGATGTCGGCGCCCATCTTGACGAGGAACTCGCACAGTTCGACGACGTGTGGTTCGGTCGCGGCGTTTCGAATCTCGGTGCGTCCGGGCGCCGACGCGGCAGCCAGCAGCGCAGTCTCCGTGCCTGTGACGGACGCCTCTTCGAGATACATCGACGCCGGTTTCAGCCCGTCGGGCGCGTGCAGCGCGTGGTCCGGACCTCCCTCGTCATGAGCGCCCATCGCGAGCAGCGCCTCGAGATGCGTCGAAATGGAGCGGCGCGCAGGAAAATCACCGCCGGGCGGCGCGATGTGCGCACGCCCGGCGCGCGCCAGCAGCGGCCCGAGGAGGAGCACCGAGCCGCGCAGGCGGCCGACGAGCGCTCGATCCGGAGAATGGGTGCGGACCGACGGCGTCCGGATCCGCAGCGTGGTCGTGCCGATGCCCTCCACTTCGGCGCCGACGTCGAGCAGCAGGCGCGCCATGACCTCGACGTCGCCGATGCGCGGCACGTTCGTCAGCACGCACTCCTGGTCGGTCAGGAGGCAGGCGGCCAGCAGCGGCAGCGCCGCATTCTTGTTGCCTTCGACGGAGACGCGGCCTTCCAGCCGGTGGCCGCCCTCAATCAGGAGACTGGACATGTGTCAGGAACTCGAGATCGTGATTGTGGCCGAAGCCGACGAACACGGGCTCCGGCCGGAGGCTGATGCCGAATCGATCCACCACCCCGCGCTTGATACGTGCCGCAAATCTCAGCACATCACGTGCCGTCGCGCCACCGCGATTGACCAACGCGAGCGTGTGTTTGGTCGAAATCCCCACATTGCCGTCCGTGTCGCCGCGCCGGAAACCTGCCCGCTCGATCAGCCACGCGGCCGGAAGCTTGACACGGCCGCCATCTGCTGGAAACGCAGGCGGTTGCGCGCCGGCGACTGCGGCGACGCGATCTCTGCCGATCGCCGTGACCACCGGGTTCATGAAGAACGAGCCGACGCTGCGCGTGTCCGGATCGCCCGGGTCGATCACCATGCCTTTCCGCCGGCGCACCGCAAGGACGGCATTTCGTACATGCTCGACGTCCGGGGCTGATACACCCTCGCGCGACAGCTGCTCCGTGATGTCGGGGTACGTGGTGGTCGGCCGGGCCACGCGCAGGCGGAATGTCACGGTGCAGATCACAAATCGACCACCGTCGGTCTGCTTGAAGCGGCTGGTGCGATAGGAAAAGCCGCAGTCACGCCCGGTCAGCGTGCACAGTGCGCCGTTCTCCCGGTCGAACGCGGTGAGATGATCGATGCAGTTCGCCACCTCCTGGCCGTACGCGCCGACGTTCTGGATCGGCGTTCCTCCCACCGTCCCGGGAATCCCCGACAGGCACTCCAGACCAGCGAGACCACGCGCCACGCAATCCGCAACGGTTTCGTCCCAGGACTCCCCCGCGCCGGCGGTGAGGAGCGTATCGGTCCCCTCGCGCGCATGTTCCCGCCCTCGAACGTCGACGTGCACGACCAGGCCGTCGAAGCCGGCATCGGCGATCACCAGATTGCTGCCTCCGCCGAGAACGAACAGCGGCGCGCCATTCGACCTGCTCCAGCGATGCGCGCGATCGACGTCCTCGACAGTCCGCGCGCGCAGCAGCCATCGCGCAGGACCGCCGACGCCGAGCGTGGTCAGCGGTGCCAGTGGTTCCCCGTCCACTGCGCCGCCGAGCGCCTCAATCGAAGGCAAGGAGCCGTGCTTCCTGTGCCACGAGCGCCGAGAGTGCTTCCGACCGCGAGCACACGCGGAATTCAACCCAGTCCCCCGGCGCGAGCTGGGCGGCGAGCGGAATGTCGGCGGTAATGACAACGGCGAGCTGAGGGTATCCGCCGGTGGTCTGGTGGTCGGTGAGAAGAAGAATCGGCTCGCCCGATGGCGGCACCTGAATACCGCCCGTGAAGGCGGCGTCCGAAATCATCTCCTGCTCCAGCAGACGCGGGATCTGATCGCCTTGCAGGCGATATCCCATCCGATTCGATTGCGACGAGACGATGAATCGCGTGCGCTGCAACAGATCCATCGCATCAGCCGGAAAATACTCGGTCTGCGGACCTGCGAGTACGCGCAGCCGTGCGCCGCCCCCGCGCCCGTACGCGGTCGCCTCGGGGATCGGCCTGCGGCGGCGGTTCGTCGTGCCCTCGGCGCCGAGTCCCAGTCGATCTCCCTGCAGCAGCGTGCGGCCCTGGGCGCCGCCCATTCGGCTCAGCAGGTGTGTGGACCGGCTGCCGAGCACGCGTGGAACATCGACGCCGCCGTCCACCGCCACATATGCCCGCGCGCCAAACGCACGCGTGTTGAGGCGCAGGATACTGCCTGCGGGAGCGGCGACGGCCGCGCAATGCGGTACTCGGACACCGTCGAGGGTGGCGCCGAAATCCGCGCCGGCGATCGCGAACGTCGTTTTCTGATCGAAACGCAGTTTCGGGCCGGACAGGGTGGCCTCGACGGCAGCGCTCCCTGGCTCGTTTCCGACGATGGCGTTCGCCGTCCGGTACGCGATCCAGTCCATGGCGCCGCTGACGGGAACGCCGCTCGCCTGATGCCCCCAGCGTCCTGCGTCCTGGATCGTGGTAAACAGGCCCGGCTCGACGACCGTCACGGACCGTCGCGCCGTGGTGGACTGCGCGCCGGCGCTCACGCGCGCCGTCATGCGCGGCGGTTCGTGCGGCCGCGGCACGAAGCGCACGGAGTCGCCAGGCGCAAGCAGGGCGGCCGGCCACTGCTCGGCGTCGAACATCCGCGTAAAGGTATGGCCGACGATTTGCCATCCGCCTGGAGAGTCGAGGGGATACACACCGGTCTGCTGCCCGGCGATCCCCACCGAGCCAGCGCGCACCCGTTCGCGCGGCGCCGAGCGCCGCGGGGCGGCGATCGCCGGATCGACTGGACCCAGGTACGCAAATCCAGGCAGGAACCCCATCATGAACACGCGATACTCGCGCTCGCTGTGGCGCCGCACGACCGCCTCGGTGCTCTGGCCCGAAAACGACGCAACCTCGCCCAGGTCGGGGCCCCATTGCCCGCCGTACTCGGCGGGGATCTCCAGCAGCCGGCCGTGCACCGGTGATACGGGACTCTCAGCGGCCCGCTCGAGACTCGCCTGCACATCCCGCGCGTCGGTGATGAGAGGGTCGAAATAGACAGCGACGGAGCGATACGTCGAGACGACGTCGCGGACACCGGGAATGACATCGTCGCGCACCGCGGCGGCAATGGCGATGGCGCGGGCATTCACGCTGGTGTCGATCACCGGTTCGAGCTCGAGCAGCAGCGCCGAGTCGCCTGCTTCCTTAATTGCCGCCACGGTCGTGGAGCGCCCGAAGCAGTTTCCGATGGATGCCGCCAAAACCGCCGTTGGACATCAGCACGATCACATCGCCATCACGGTGCTCGCGGACAATGGTGGCGACGATGTCGTCGTTGTCGGGAACGTGCTGAGCCCGTGTGCCGCGGGCGCGCAGATCGGCAACCAGTCGATCGGCATCCAGCCGCTCCGCCTCAGGCAGCGACGAACGGAACACGGCCGCGACGACCACCTCGTCGGCGGCGCCGAACGCGGCCGCGAACGCCTCCTGAAAGACACGCCGGCACGATGAGGCGGAACGCGGCTCGAAGACCGCCCAGATCCGCCGCTCGGGATAGCCGCTCCGCAACGCCGACAGCGTCTCGAAGACAGCCGTCGGATGGTGCGCGAAGTCATCCAGGACGGTCACGCCGCGCGCGACGCCAACCACCTCGAGCCGCCGCTTGATTCCTTTGAATGCACGCAGTCCCGACGCCAGCTGGTCGGGCCCGAGTCCGGCCCTGGCGCCGACGGCAATCGCGGCGAGCGCATTGCGAACGTTGTGGACGCCAAGCAGCGGCGAGTCGAATGCCGCGTACGGCTCGCCGTGCCGACGCACGTTGAAATGGGTGACGCCGTCGCGCGTGCGCAGGTCGTGCGCCTGCCACACGGCGCCGTCGTTCAGGCCGAACGTTTCGACGGGGCTGACCGCGACGGCTTCGAGCGCCGCGGCGTCGGGACTGTCCGTCCCGAGGAGCAGCAACCCGTTGCGCGGTACCAGGTTGGCCAGCCTGCGGAATGCCAGCCTTACCTCGTCGATGTCCGCGTAGATGTCGGCGTGATCGAACTCGATGTTGTTGATGATCGCGATATCCGGCAGGTACTTGAGAAACTTCGCCGTCTTGTCGAAAAAGGCGCTGTCGTACTCGTCGCCCTCGATGACGAAATGGCGCCCGGCCCCTATCCGGTAGCTGGATCCGTCCGTGCCGAAGTTCAAGGCGATCCCGCCAACCAGCACCGTGGGATCCAGCTTCCCGTGTGTCAGCAGCCATGCCGTCAGCGACGTGGTCGTCGTTTTGCCGTGCGTCCCGGCAACGACAACCGATTCGGCGCCCCACAGAAATTGATCGCGAATGACTTCGGGAAGCGAGCAATAGCGAATCTTGCGCTCGAGTACGGCCTCGAGCTCGGGGTTGCCGCGCGAGATGGCGTTGCCGACCACGACCAGGTCCACGCCGGTCGTGATGTTCGCCGCATCGTACCCGCTGAGGGTCGGAATCTGCTCCGCGGCGAGAAAGTCGCTCATCGGCGGATACACGTTCTGGTCGGATCCGCGCACGTCGTGGCCCCGGCTCTTGAGCAACGCCGCCAGCGTCGCCATGGCCGTTCCGCAGATTCCTATCAGGTGTATCCGCCTGCGTTCAGCCAACGGGCGCTTCCTCCACCAGCAGCGACGGGTGCGGCCGCGTCGTCAGACGAACCTGGACGCCCAGCGGCAGGGTCCAGCACGGACCGGCCGTATGGCCCGACGGAAACCCGTACACCACCGGTCCCGGGAAGCGCTGCATGAGCCGCTGGATGACGCCTCGGGCCGTCACCTTGCCGCTTTCTTCATCGCAGGATCGCATCTCGCCAAAGACGATCCCGGAGGCCCGCGCCAGCACCCCGCCCAACTGCAGCTGCGTCAGCATCCGATCGATCCGGTAGGGGCGCTCGTTGACATCCTCGATGAACAGAATCGAACCTTGAGGAGGATCGAACGCGTACGGTGTGCCAAGCGACGCGGCGAGCTGCGTGAGCGTGCCGCCGAGGAGAGGGCCCGCCGCTTCGCCGTCCTGAAACACCAGCAGCCCGTCGGGCGCCAGCGTCAGGCCGGCGCCACCTTGCGTCAGCGCCATGAACGAGCTCTCGTCGTAGCCCGCCGCACCCCGTGACAGCCGCCGATCCAGCATCGGGCCGTGCAGCGCCGTCAGTCCGCACTGGCACGTCAGCCACGACAAGATCGAGGTGTTGTCGCTGTAGCCGATGAACAGCTTGGGCGTGGCCGTCATCGTTGTGCGGTCGAGCAGCGGCAGCAGCTGGACGCTGCCGTAGCCGCCGCGCGTCGCAATCAAGGCGCGGATGCCGGGATCGCGCCAGAAGCGCAAGAAGGCGCCTGCCCGCAGTTCAGGCGTGCCGGCCAGATAACCGGCCTCGCGCGCGAAAACGGTTTCGTCATACACCGGAACGAAGCCGAGCCGCTTGAGCTCCGCCACCCCGGCGTCGAACTCTTCACGTGCGAACGCGCTTCCCGGCGACACGACGGCGATGCGGTCGCCAGGTGTGAGGGCGGCTGGAAGTCGGCGGCTCACAGGAAGCGCGACATCTCCTCGGAGATCCGCTGGTGAGCGTCACAGCCAAGGACATGCTGCAGGCGCGGCGCGCGCAGGGATCCGACCGGCGCGGCCAGAAACCGTTCTTTGGCCTGACGCAGGTGCTTCAAGGCGTCTTCAACGCGCTGGTACGAGATCCGTCCGTCCTCGACCGCATGCACCAGGGCCTCCAGCGTGGCCGCCTGCACATCGACGGCGCCGCTGCAGATCAGCAGGCCGTCGCAGCCGGCGGCGATCGCCTGTACCGCTGCTTCCGGCACCGCGTAAGACTTGGCTATCGCCTTCATTTCCAGGTCATCGCTCAGGATCACGCCCTGGAAGCCGAGCTCGTCGCGCATGATCGCCTGTACGACTTTTGGCGACAGCGTCGCGGGCCGGTCTTCGTCCAGCGAGGGCACCAGCACGTGCGCGGTCATGATGAACGCAACGCCAGAACGAACAGCCTCGCGGAACGGAACGCATTCAACCCGGCGGATGCGGTCGGGCGGATGCTCCACCAGTGGTAGCTCGAGATGCGAATCGACCGACGTATCGCCGTGGCCGGGAAAATGCTTGCCGCACGCCGCCACGCCATTGTCCTGCAGGCCGCGGATGATGGCCGCTCCGAGGCGGCCAACCAGCTCCGCATCCTCCGCCAGCGCGCGATCGCCGATGACCGGGTTCTTCGGATTGGTGTGGATGTCGAGGACCGGTGCGTAATCGAGCGTGACGCCAACCGCCTTCAGCTCCGCGGCCAGCGCGGCAGCAAAGCGGGATGCGAGATCGACGCTGCCGCTCCGCCCGAGCACCGCCATCGGCGGCCACTCGGTGAACGGCTTCCGGAGCCGCGCCACTCGCCCGCCCTCCTGATCGACGGCGACCCAGAGCGGCAGGTCCGAAGCCAGCGTCTGCAGGTCGATAGAGAGCTCCGCCACCTGCTCGGGCGCTTCGATGTTCCGCGAGAACAGGGTTACGCCACCAAGCGAGAACTCGCGCGCAATCGACCGAATCTCAGGGGGAATGGTGGAACCGGCGAGACTTCCGATCAGCAGCTGACCGATCTCGCGTCGGATGGCCGTTGGCACGGAACCATTATAAAGAACACGGCTTGCGGTTCGTGTTCGCGCGTTCCTTGTCGTGTAGTGGCTAATCGGGCGTTGGTGTCAGCGACAGGCGATCGATGACGATGACGTCCGCAGGGGCGCGACGCACGTCGAGTCGAAGTCCAAGCTGTTCGCGAATCGCGGTAAACAGCGACGGCCGGGAGACGTCTCCGATCGGCGCCCCATCGGGTTGCCACTGCAGCGTGAAATCGAAGCTGCCGGCAACCTTCGTTGCGTTCTCGACCGGTGCCGACAGCTGACTGGAGAGCGCCTTGGCAAGCATATCCATCGTGACGCGGCGGCCTGTGAGCACGCCGGCTGTCGTTGTCGAGAATGGATTCGCATCCGGCGCCTCCGCCGGAATCGTCAATCCGACTTTCAGGGCGTCGCGGTCCGTCACGAGCACGTACGACATCAGGTTCCGCTGTTCGGAATGGGCGACGAGCCCGAAACGTCGGGCGAGCAGCGTACGCATCATCATCTGCAGTTCGCCAGGGCGAAGATTGTCCGGTGTCTTTGCGACGATGTCGAAGCGCGCCGTGTCCGCACCCCTTGGCAATGCGTATAACCGGCCTTCGTCCAGACCGAACGCCCAGCCGACGAGAAAAGCCAGCGACGTGTTGGACGTCACGAGGCCGCCCGGCTGCCGCTGAAGCGACATGGGTGGGCTATCGGGCCCGCTGGGCTTGACGGTCGCTACTTCGAATGCCCGAATCGACTGGGCGCCGATACTCACGGCGAGCCAGGTGACGAGACCACCCACTAGCAGCGTCACGCGCACCACGTCCTCCCGCGAGGATGATACGAGCGATGGCTGTGACTCGTGCCATAGACTACCGTCGCAGGAGGCAGCACATGATCCTGGTCGTCGGCGCCACCGGGTCACTTGGGCGCAAGATCACGGCGGAGCTGTTGGCACGCGGCGAAAACATTCGAGCACTGGTCCGGCCCGGGAAGTCCCCGGCTCTGCCTGACCGTGTCTCTCTCGCCAGCGGGGACCTGCTCGATCGCGACAGCCTCGAGCGGGCCTGCGACGGGGTGCGCGCGGTCGTCACGACCGCAAGCGTGTCGAAAACCGGAACCGACACCATCGAAAACGTCGATCTCCTGGGAAACCAAAACCTGATTGCCGCGGCCGAGCACGCCGGAGTCGAGCACTTCGTCTTTACGTCCACGCTCAGCGCTTCCGATCAGAGCCCGGTTCCTCTGTTCAGAGTGAAGGCTGCCGTGGAGGGGACGCTCCGCGCGAGCCGGATGGCCCATACCATCCTCCAGCCGAATGGGTTCATGGACGTCTGGTTCCCGATGCTGATTGAAGGGGCCGCGGCCTCAGGCCAGCCGGTGACGCTTGTCGGCCAATCCAACCGTCGTCACGCGTTCATCGCCGAACAGGACGTCGCGGCGTTTGCCGCGGCGGCGTTGTTCACGCCGGCCGCGCGGGATTCGACGCTCGTTCTCGGCGGCCCCGACGCGGTGACCCTGCGTGATGTCGTCGGCGCCTATGAGCGCGCCCTGGGCCGGCCGGTTGCAATCCGCAGCGTGGCGCCGGGCGAACCGATTCCCGGCGTGCCTGAGCCGGTATGGGCGCTCGCCGCAGCGCTCGAGATGTTCGATTCCCCTGTTCCGATGGGCGAGACGAGCCGGACCTACGGTGTACGGCTGACGAGCGTCGCCGATTTCGCGCGCACCCGGATGTCCGCGGCGAACTGAGTTCTATAATGCCGATTCGATGAACATCGCGACTTCTGCCCCGACACGCATCGATCTCGCGGGCGGCACGATCGACATCTGGCCCCTCTACCTGTTCCACCCCGGCGCGCAGACGCTGAACGCGGCGATCAGCCTGCGCGCCAGCGCTCGACTCGTCACGCGCTCGGACGAGCGCATCGTCATCCAGTCCGACGACACGTCGATGACCGTCGAGGCAGCCAGATGGCAGGACCTCCGGACCGAGCGGCGCCTGCGCCTGCTGTCGCTGCTGGTGCACTTCTTCGAAGGGCACGGGATCACGCTGACGACGAACAGCCAGTCGCCGGCGGGGGCTGGCATCGCCGGCTCCTCGGCGCTGAATGTGGCGGTGTGCGCGGCGCTGGCCGACTGGCGCCGGGTGCATTACGAACCCGAGGCACTCCTGCAGATCGCCATGAACATCGAGGCGCAAGCGATCAATGTGCCGACGGGACTGCAGGATTACCGCCCGGCGCTCTACGGGGGCCTCGCGGCGCTCGAGCTCGACGTGGACGGCGTCCGCCGCGTACCGCTCGATGTGGACCTGAAGGAACTGCAGCGCCGCATCGTTCTCTGCTACACGGGTGAACCGCGCAACTCGGGTACCAACAACTGGGAAATCACCAAGAAACACGTTGACGGCGATCGCCACATCTTCGATTGTTTCGAGCGGATTCGCGACACGGCCGCGGTGATGCGCGACGCGCTGGTCCGTGGCGACTGGGACGGCGTCGGCTCGGCCATCGCCGCGGAATGGCAAAACCGCAAGCGGCTTGCGCCTGGCGTGACGACCCCGGCGATCGAGCAGCTGATCGCGCGGGCAACGACGGCGGGCGCCACGGCGGCGAAGGTGTGCGGGGCCGGAGGCGGCGGATGCCTGTTCTGCTACGGCCCGCCGGATCGCCGGTCGGAGATCGCCGAGGCGCTCGCCTCCGGCGGAGCGAGCGTCCTCGATTACACCTTCGAGCAGCACGGGCTGGTGCGTGGATAACCGAGCCGTCGCGCAGGTACTCGGCGAAATCGCCGACCTGCTCGAAATCAAAGGCGAGAACGCATTCAAGATTCGCGCATATCGATCGGCGAGCGAGACGATCGCCGCGTGGCCCGAGGCGGTGGCCCGCCTCGAGGATCAGCAGCTCCGCGAAATCCCCGGCATCGGGAAAGACCTGGCTGGCCGGATCCGTGAGCTGACGGCCTCGGGAGCCTCCGCTTATCACCAGGAACTTCTGGCCGAATTTCCCAAGACGATTCTCGAACTGCTGCGCCTGCAGGGGGTCGGCCCCAAGACGGTGGCGCTGCTCTACTCGGCCCTGAACATCAGCTCGATGGATGCGCTGGCGGCCGCCGCCCGCGACGGCCGGCTGCGGTCGCTGAAGGGCATGGGGCCGAAGAAGGAAGCGCTGATTCTGAAGGCGATCGAAGACCGCGAGAAGGACACCGGCCGCCATCTGCTTGCCGATACCGCGGCGGTGTCCGCCGAGCTCGTTGCCTACCTGCGCGAGCGCGCGCCGGCGGTCGACTTCATCCCGGTCGGCAGCGTGCGCCGCGGCTGCGAAACGTGCGGCGACATCGACATCCTCGCCGTGGGCGGGGAACCGGTTCTCATGGACATGCTGCTGCAGCACCCGCGCGTCGAGCGAGTACTCGGCCACGGCGACACGAAGTCGAGCGTGCGTCTGCACGGCGGCTATCAGGCCGACCTGCGGCTGGTTCCGCCCGAAAGCCGCGGTGCCGCGATGCAGTATTTCACCGGCTCGAAAGCGCACAACATCGTGATCCGGGATCGCGCCGTTCAGCGCGGGCTCAAGCTGAACGAGTACGGTCTCTATCGCGTCGAGGACGACCGCCGCATCGCCGGCGACTCGGAGGAGAGCATTTACCAGGCACTCGGGCTCGACTGGGTTGCGCCGGAACTGCGAGAGAACCGCGGCGAGATCGAGGCCGCAAGCCGCGGCGCCCTTCCCCGCCTCGTCACGCTCGAAGACGTGCGGGGCGATCTGCACATGCACACCACCGCGACGGATGGGCGCGACGATCTGGACAGCATGGCCGCGGCCGCCCAACGGCTTGGCCACGAGTACATCGCCATCACCGATCACAGTAAAGCCATGGCGATGTCCAATGGCCTCAACGAATCGCGCGCGCTGGAGCACGCCGCGCGGGTGCGGGCATTGAACGGCCGCTACGAAGGGCTCACCCTGCTGGCCGGCATCGAGTGCGACATCCTCGCCGACGGCACACTCGACCTGTCGCACGACTGCCTCGCGCAGCTCGACTGGGTGGTGGCCTCGGTCCATTCACATTTCGGACAGGAAGAGCCGCAGATGACCGACCGGCTGCTGCGCGCGATCGAGTGCCCATGGGTCGATGTGCTCGGGCACCCGACCGGCCGCCTGCTCCTCAGACGGGAGCCGGCGCGCGTGAACATGGACCTGCTGACCGCCGCCGCGGCCCGCCTGGGCGTGGCGCTCGAGATCAACGCGCAGACGGCACGCCTCGACCTGAGCGACGCGCACGCCCGGCTGGCGCGTGAGCGCGGCGTACGGCTCGTGGTCTCGACCGACGCCCACTCGGTCGCGGCGCTGGCGAACCTGCGCTGGGGCGTACACATGGCGCGCCGGGCCTGGGCCTCTCCTGACGACATCCTGAATACGAGGGGCCTCGTCGAGCTGCGCGGGATGCTGCGGCGAAACCAGGGCGCACATGGCTGACGATCGCCGCGCGGCCGGCTTCGTGCCGCTGAAGGCGATGACTGCGGGCCGGCCGGATCCCGCATCCGCCCTGGCGGAAATCCGTCAGATCTACTTCAAGACGTCCCGCCAGACGATCGACAACGACTTCGCCCACGCGATCGAGCTTTTGAAATCGCTGCCCGATGAAGACATCCGCGCCAAAGCGCACGTCTACATGGAGGGCCTCGCCGAGATGTCGCGCGAATGGGGGAGGGCGAAAAGTGGAAAAGTGGAAAAGTGGAAACGTGAAAAAGTACGGAGGGAGCGGAGGGCGACGAAGAAACCCTGACGCTATTTGTTCAAGACGATCTTCTGCCGTGCCGTGATTCGCAGTATTTCCGGGACGTTCCTGTCCGCCGAAATCGATCGCAGATCCTTTTCCGTCAGCCGTGCCAGCAGATTCATCGAAATCGCCACCGGCGTCTTCGGGTTCCTGGCGAGCGCGGCGATGATCCCGTAGCGCTTCGTCCACGCCCGGTTATTGGCGATCATGCGCAGGATCTCGTCGGAGATGCTGGCCATCTTGGCGATGCCCTCGATCTCCGTCTCCGTCATCTTCGGGCTGCCGAGCACCGCCACCGCGACGATCTTGTTGGGATCGCGAATCAGAATCGCCCGTTCCTCGCGCGAGCCTTTCATCGCCACGCCGATGCGCTGGGCGACGGTCATCGCCGCGATCCGCTGCAGTGTTGACTGCGAGTCTTCGTTCTCCGGCGCCGCCGGCGGTTCCGGTGCGGTGTCGATCAGCGGCTCGTCACCCGGCGCCGGAGCGGCCGCCGCGTTTACACCGCGGGCTGCAAAGAACGACCGCAGTTCGGCGCTGACGTCGGCCCTGGCCAGAAACGCGCCCAGGGCATCCACCGGAATAGATTCCAGCGTCGCCGCCGCCGCGGCCGAGACGTCGGCGTCGGAGTCCTTCAGCAGAAGGACCAGTAACTCCAGCTGTTCGTGCGCGCGCGGCGCCAGTACCCCGCGCGCGGCGAGCATGCGGACGTCGAGCGGGGCCTCGCCGCGGCGGAAGTAATCGACGAGCGGTGTACGAAGCGTGCCTTCCACACTCGTCATGTTAGGGTCCGGTTTTGCGGTCCGTCAAACGCACGCGTGAACGATTCCACGACTGACGTCAGCGCAGCCGGCGCACGATCGGCGAACTGGCCGATCGCCGCGACGCCGGCGGCTCCGGTTCGAGCGACCAGGCCGGCGGTCTCGACTGTGACTCCGCCGACCGCAAGCACGGGTATCCGCGTCGTGCGAACCACCTCGGCGAGCGCCGCTGGTCCCGCCGGCGTCGATTCCGGCTTCGAAGGTGTTCGAAACACCGTTCCGAAAATCAGGTAGTCGACTCCGGCGCCGGCCCGGATCGCCTCATCCATGCTGTGGACGGATCGGCCGAGCAGGAACCCGTCCGGCACGATGGGCCGAACGCGCGCCGCCGCATATGAAGCGCTCTTCAGGTGCAGGCCATGGGCGCCGCCGGCCAGCGCGACGTCCAGCCGATCGTTGACGATCACGCGCGCGGGCGTTCCGCGCACAGCCGCGACGCAATCACGGACCACCGCGGCCAGCAGTCGATCGTCAGCCGCAGGCTCACGAATTTGAATGAGGTCCACGCCGGCGCGGGCAGCCGCCGCGACACGCTCGACGAGCGCGTCCGCACCGGCGACAGCGGCCAGCCGCCCGTCCGTGATCATGCAGATCACGGGACGCATCCCGACCTCACTCCTCGACGGCAGGCGCCTGGTGGATCCGGACGACCTGCCGGTGCGTGCGGCGAGCCGAGACCAGTGACCGCAGCTCCGCGATCGCCGCGGCTAGGTTGACCACGCCGAGTCCGGAGACGGCCCCGCGGAAAAACGAGTTGGTGATCACGGCGTGGAGCGCCGGGATCAGCCCCGCGAAATAGTTCCGCTCCCAGTACGCCGACCACGGCGCCACCGCCAGCACGAGACCGACTTCGAGGAAGAAGATGATCAGGAGGAGCCGGATCATCCGCGCCGCTCTTTCTCGGCGCGCGCCAGCACCTGGAGCCGCTGCCGGACGTCGCGGTAGTTCGGCTCGTCCGCTTCGAGTTCCATCATCACCGCCAGGGCCCGTGTGCTCTCGCCGACGGCGTTGAGCGCCACGCCGAGGTCGTACAGCACCGCGAGCCCGGCATCCCGGCTCGGCGCGGGCATTTCCGCGGCCCGCTCCAGCCATTCGATACCTGCGTGGGCGTGTCCCCGGGCGACGTACTCGCGCCCGAGGCGTGACGCGGCCGGAAAGCGGAAGGCGGGTACACGCGCTGCCTCAGCGAGGTCGGCGAGACCATCGCGGATCTCCCCGTCCTCGAGCCGCCGCAGTCCGCGTTCGTACAGCTCGGCGCCTTCGGCGACCGTCCGGTAGTCCGCGCCGCGCGGCCGCATCGCCTCGAAAATGGCTTCGAGACTTGCCCCTGCGGCCGGCCGGCCGGCGGCAGCGGAAGCCGCGGCGGACCCGCCGAGCGCGGACAGGGCGTCGCTGAGATCGATCTCCACCGGCTGATTCGCCACCTCGCTGACGCGCAGCACCTCCGCCGGGCGTTGCACGTCCGGTACGGCGCCAAGGTCGAGCACATCGTCGTCAACTGCGCTGATGGTGAATGCAGGCGTATCAACGTCAGCGTCGATTTCGACGATCTCCTCGACGGCGATTTCCTCGACGGCGACCGCGAGCTCCGGCTCTGGCGGCGCGACGGCGACAGCCGGTTCCGCGCCGAGGCGTGCCCGTAGTGCCTGCACGGCTGCATCAGGGTCCTCTACACCGGCCATTTCGAGCGCACGGCGCAATCGCGCTGCATGCACCGCCGACTCCGGCGCGGCCTCGAACAGCAGCTCGGCAACGTAACGCGCTTCAGGCGCCGATCCGTTTTCGAGGTACGCGTCCGCCAGCCGCTCGCGCGACTCCTGCAGCACATCCTCGTGCCCGGCATCGCCGGCAACCTGCACGAGCTTGACCAGCGCCGGTATGTGCGGCCCGTGGACAAGGAACTGCTGCAGCACGTCGATGGCCCTGTCCCAGTCGCTCCGCAGCACGGCATCGTCGACCACGATCTCACTGAGCGTGAAGGCACGCTGTGCGTCTCCGGCGCGCCCGAGCTCTCCCGCGAGGCGCAGCACATCTGCCGAACGTTCGGTGGCGACAGTGATAAACCTCGTCAGCGCTGCGCACGCCGCTCCGTCATCCTTCCTCGACAGCTCGATCTGCCCGAGTGCGAACAGCAGGTCGGGCTCGCTGCCCGCCGTCTCCGCGTCGAGCAGCTGTCCGACACGCTCCAGTTGTCCTGCTGTCACATACCGCCCCACCAGGTCGCGTCGCAACGCCGTGTCGGAGGGCTGAAGCGCCATGACCTGCGTCAGCGCGTCCAGGGCGGCGCCGTCGCGCCCGGCCTTCTGCAGCTCCGCCGCCGCCATGCGAAACAGCGCGGCCGCCTGCTCGGTATCACCGAGCGCTCTCGACACTCGTGCTGCCGTCAGGACCGTCTCGGTGTCCGCCTGGGGGAGCGTCGCCAGGCGGACCAGACAGTCCGCGGCTCCCCGTTCGTCGCCGCGTTCGCTGCGCAACTCCCAGAGCTTGCGCAGGTACGTCCGCGCATCAGCGAGCAGCTCCTGGCTGGCGGCGATCTCGGCGAGCCGCAGCAGTGTGTGCTCGTGGTCCGGCTTCGCCTTCAGCGTTTTCTTATAGAGCGCCGCGGCTTTGGGGAAGAAACCCTCGCTGAAGAGGTGATCCGCGATCTGCACGAACTGGGCGACGCCGCGCTCCACGTCGCCGGCGCGCAGGTATAAATCGCCGAGCGTATTCATCGTGTTCCAGTCACGCGGCTGCGCCTCGACCAGGCGCGCGTACGCAGCGATGGCAAGATCGAGCTTGCCCTCGTGGTGCAGCTTCTCTGCCTGTCGAAGCGCTGTTTCGCGATCAATCGACACGATGAACGCCCCTCATGACACGCGGCCGGGTACGGGACGTGCCGTCACTCGAATTCAGCAGAGGGTGGGAACTCCATCGTATCAAACAGGCTGCTCTGCGGTTTGAACGATCGGCGGTGCAGCGGCGAGTAGCCGTAGCGCGCGACGGCGGCCAGATGCTCGGCCGTGGCGTATCCCTTGTGATGGGCGTAGCCATAACGCGGATCGCTGGCATGCTGGACCAGCATCTCGCGATCGCGCGTGACCTTGGCCACGATCGAGGCGGCGGCGATCGCTGCACATCGCCGGTCACCCTTCGGCACGCCACGCTGGGCGATCTGCAGTTCGGGAATGCGGAACGCGTCCACGATGATCATGTCGGGCAGCGGGGCAATCGCCATGACCGCGCGGCGCATCGCCTCCAGCGAGGCGCGGTGAATGTTCAGCACGTCGATTTCCTCGGGCTGCACCGCGGCCACCGACCACGCCAGCGCCTTCCTCGTAATCAGGTCGTAGAGACGTTCACGCTCGAGCGCGGTGACGGTTTTCGAATCGGCAAGGCGGGGAATGTAACGGTCCGGATCGAGGATCACGGCACCGGCGACGACGGGACCGGCCAGGCAGCCGCGTCCCACTTCGTCGCACCCGGCAACGCGATAGAACCCCCAACGCCGCATGGCGTTCTCGAGGGTCCGCATGGCTCGTACCCGAACCATGGACGTGCTCCCCGGCTCAGGCCTTCTTGGTCTCCTTCATCCTCGCGGCCTTCCCCTTCAGCTCGCGGAGGAAGTACAGCTTGGCGCGGCGGACACGGGCCGAGCGGACGAGATCGACTTTCGCGATCGTCGGCGAATGGAGCGGGAAGATGCGCTCCACGCCCTGTCCGAAGGAGACCTTGCGCACGGTAAACGACGAACGCGCGCCGCCGCGATGCAGCCCGATCACGATCCCCTCGAAGATCTGGATGCGTTCCTTGTCGCCTTCGCGCACCTTGACGTGGACACGCACGGTGTCTCCGGATTTCATCGCAGGCCGCTCAGCCAGCTGTGACTTCTCGACCAGCTCAATCGCACTCATTGTCTCGTCTCCTGCAAGTTGCAACTGCCAAGGCACAAGTTACAAGTAAGTGGGCAAGCACTTGTTCACTTACTTGCCACTTGTAACTTGTTACTTGCTACTTTCCGTCTTGATCTCATCCAACAGCGCACGGTCTTCATCGTTCAGCGCCGCGTCGTTCAGCAAATCCGGCCGCCGCTGGAGCGTGCGCGTCAGGGCCGTCTTCCGGCGCCACCGGCGGACGTCCGCGTGATGCCCCGACAGCAGCACGTCCGGCACCTTCAGCCCGCCGAATTCGGCCGGCCGCGTGTAGTGCGGGTAATCGAGCACCCCGCCGGCGAACGAATCCTGCTCCACCGACTGTTCATCGCCGACCACGCCTGGAATCAGCCGGCTGATCGCGTCGATGACGACCAGCGCCGGCAGCTCTCCGCCACTGAGCACGTAGTCGCCGATGGACAGTTCGTCGGTCGCGACCAGCTCCCGCACCCGCTCGTCCATCCCCTCGTATCGGCCGCACAGCAGCACGATATGCGAGAGCCGGCTCATCCGCTCCGCTTCTGACTGCCGGAACGGACGCCCCTGCGGCGTCAGCAGCACCACCGCGTCCGGCGCCCCGCGCGTGGCACGGATGTTCTCAACCGCGCGTGCCAGCGGCTCCGGCTTCATCACCATCCCGGGCCCGCCGCCGTAGGGCACGTCGTCGACGCTGCGGTGCCGGTCAGCGGTGTGATCCCGCAGATCGTGCACGGCAAGATCGATGAGCCCGCGTACGATTCCGCGGCTGACTACGCCCTCCGCCAGTCCCGCGAGCACCATCCGCGGGAAGATCGTGACGACGTCGAACTGGATCACGATCTCTTTCTCTCGTTCAGTTCCAGCAGCCCGTCCGGCGGGTCGATCCGGATGCGCCGCGCGGCGACGTCAATCTCCACGCAGATATGCTGCGCGAACGGAATCAGCACTTCGCCCTGGGGTCCGCGCACGGCAAGAAGGCTGCCTCCCGCTCCTCCCTCGACGCGGGTGACCTCGCCGATGCGCACACCGTCCACGGTTTCCACGGCGCATCCAACCAGCTGATGCTGGTAGTACACACCCTCGCCGAGTACCCGCAGCGAGTCTTCAGGGACCCGCAGCTCGAGGCCGGCAAGACGCTCGACGTCCTCGATACTCGAGAATCCTTCGAACCCGATTACCGGACGACCGTTCTGCACGCGGGCCGACGCGATCGTCAGCGACTCCTCGCCCCGGCCCGATCGCACCCACATCGTGGCGCCGCTCACGAACCGCTCGTCGACGAAATCGGTCTCGGGATTCACGATCACCTGGCCACGGACACCGTGCGGCCGTGCGATTCGCCCGACCAGGACCAT
>JAICQE010000193.1 GCA_025938035.1 Vicinamibacteria bacterium | reverse complement strand
GCGAGCCATTTGGCGAGGACGACTTTCTGCTGGTTGCCGCCGCTCAGCGTCGCTACCGGGCTTTCGATGGACGCGGCCTTGACGGTGAGCGCCGTCGTCATGCGACGAACCGCGCTGGCCTCGGCCGAACGCCCGATCAGACCGAGGCGGGCGTATGACCACAGCGCCGGCAGCGTTACGTTCTCACGGACGCTCATGGCCCCAACGACGCCGCAGCGGCGCCGATCCTCGGGGACCAGGCAGATGCCATGACGGATTGCGTCGCGCGCCGAATGGATTGCGAGTGGCTGGCCATCGAGGAGGATTTCGCCCGACCGCCGGGGGCCCACGCCGCAGATCGCCTCAGCCAGTTCCGTCCGTCCTGCGCCAACGAGCCCGGCGATGCCCAGTACCTCCGCGCGATGGATGTCGAGCGAGATTTCGACGTCCGGATAACGGCCGGTGCGCAGCCGCTCGATGCGCAGCACGGCCGGCCCGGCCGACGCCTCCACGCGCGGGGACGCCCTGTCGACAACGCGGCCGACCATCAGCTGCACCAGCCGGTCGTGCGAGATGGCGTCGCGGGCGAGCGTCCCGGCGTTCCGCCCGTCGCGCAGCACGACCGCGCGGTCGGCCAGCATTTCGATTTCCTTCAGGCGATGCGAGATGTAGACGATCGCCGTACCGGATCGGCGCAGGTCCCGCAGCACGCCGAACAGCCGTTCGGCGTCCGTGGAGGTCAGGCTGGATGTCGGTTCGTCGAGGATCAGCATCCGCGCGTTCATCGACAGCGCACGGACGATGGACACGAGCTGCTGCTGCGCCGCCGAGAGCTCCCCAAGCCGGGTGCGTGTGGGAATCTGCACGCCGATGCGGGCGAGCTGCTGTTCCGCATCCGCGTGCATCCGCCGACGATCAAGGAGCTGCAGCGGCCCGCCACGTGTGGGCTCGCGCCCGAGGAACACGTTCGCCGCGACGTCGAGGGTGTCGATCAGCTCGCGTTCCTGGTGGATCACCGCGATGCCCAGCCGCGCCGCGTCGCCCGGTCCACGCATCGTCACCGGCGTGCCGTTGATGTGGATCGCGCCGGAATCGGCAGGAATGATCCCGCCAAGGATCTTCATCAGCGTGGATTTGCCGGCGCCGTTCTCGCCGACCAGTGCGACGATCTCGCCGGCGGCGAGATTGAAATCGACGCCATCGAGCGCGACGACACCCGGAAAGCGCTTGGCAATCGCCGACATGTGCAGTAAAGGAACCGACATCGAATGGTGACCTCTGCCTGGGAGCAGCGATGGCACCCCCTCCGGCAGGAGTGGGTGGTCGTGGCCGCGCACCGACAGGATAGGCCGTGGCAGGGTGAGCGCGCCACGGTATCCGCGCAACCGGTGCCGGAGCACGTCGAAAGCTGCTACTTCTGCCCACGGAACCTGCGCGTCAGCGGCGAGCGGAATCCGGATTACCGTTCGGTCTTTGTCTTCGACAACGATCATCCCTGCGTGGGGGCGGATGCGCCGCGCGAACTGGACCCGCCGCCAGGAATTTATCGCAACGCGCCGGCGAGCGGCGCGGCTCGCGTCGTCTGCTACACGCCGCGGCACAACGCCACGCTCGCGGAACTGCCGGTCGACGTAATCGTGGAGCTGCTGCGCGCCTGGCGCGATCAATACGTGGAACTCGGCGCGCGCCCCGAGGTGCGGCACGTGCTGACGTTCGAGAACAAGGGCGAGGTGGTTGGCGTATCGAACCCCCACCCCCATGGACAGATCTACGCGACCAACTTCGTGTTCAAGACGATCGAGACGGAAGCTGCCGCGAGCTCGCGCCACTATCAGGAGCACGGCCGGGTCCTTTTTCAGGACATCATCCGCGCCGAACAGGATGACGGCCGCCGGCTGGTCGTGGAGAACGGATCAGCCGTGGTCTTCCTTCCGTATTTCGCGCGATACGCGTACGAATGCTATGTGGCGCCGAAGGAGACGCATGCCAGCCTGGCGACGATGGCGCCGGGCGAGCTCGACGATCTGGCGGCGGCGCTGAAGTCGCTGCTGGTCCGGTACGACAATCTGTGGCAGATGTCGTTTCCATACGTCCTGACCTTGCACCAGGCGCCAACGGATGGCGGCGATTATTCGGGCTTCCACTTCCACATCGAGTGTCACCCGCCGCTGCGCAAGCCGCACCTCCTCAAGTATCTCGCCGGACCTGAAATCGGTGGCGGCAACTTCCTGAGCGACACCCGGCCGGAGTCGAAGGCTGACGAACTACGCGCCACATCCGACGTTCATTACAAGACACCGCATGCGTGATCCGCGGACGCTTCTTCAGCCGCTTCTCGGCCTGCAGGCGCAGGTACGCGATGAGATCGTGAGCGCGACGGAGCGGCAGGATATCCGCAGCCTGGCGACCGTCGATCGTGACGAACCCGGCGACACGATTTACGCGATCGATGTTGTCGGGGAAGCGATGGTGACGCGTTTTGCCGACGCTCTGGCGCGCGAGCACTCGTTCGTGCTCGTGGCGGAGGGGTTGAGCGGCGGACGCAAGGCGTACGAACGGGATAGGGCGGCCGAATGGGTCATCATCGTCGATCCGATCGACGGGACGCGCGGGCTGATGTATCAGAAGCGCAGCGCGTGGGTGCTGACTGGCGTCGCGCCTAACCGCGGCCCCGACACCTCGCTGCAGGACATCGTGCTGGCCGTACAGACGGAGATCCCGCTCGTCAAGCAGCACTTGTCGGACCAGATGTGGGCTGTACGCGGCGAAGGAGTGCAGGCTCGCCGCCACAATCGGCTGACGGGCGAGTCCCACGCCATTGCGCTACGTCCGTCCACGGCGACGTCGATCGCGCACGGGTACGCGTCGATTGCGCGTTTCTTTCCGGGCGCGCGCGACGAGCTTGCCGCGATGGATGAAGCGATTATCCGCGGCGCGCTTGGCGCGCCTCCACCTGGCAAGGCGCACTGCTTCGAAGATCAATACGCGTCCACCGGCGGGCAGCTCTACGAACTTCTGGCCGGCCACGATCGTTTTGTTGCCGACCTGCGGCCGCTGATGCGCCCATTGCTCTCCGGTCGTGGCTACCCCCCGTCTCTCACGTGTCATCCGTACGACATCTGCACTGCGCTCATTGCCCGAGAGGGTGGTGTGATCGTGACGGCTCCGCATGGCCAGCCGCTCGACGCGCCATTGAACGTCGAGGCAGAAGTGGCGTGGGCGGGTTACGCGAATGCGGCGATCCAGGCACAGATCGAGCCTTTGCTGCAGCAGGAGCTCCGTGCTCGCCAATTGCTCGAGGGACACGCGTAGTGTCCGCCTTCAGCCGGACCGACGACGATGAGGTCTGACTTCGACCGTTTCATCGCCGCGCTCCGCGACGACTCGCTGTTCGAACGCGGTGCCGTGGTCACCATCGCCCGGGCGCCGGGGCGGCTCGACGTGATGGGCGGCATTGCGGATTATTCGGGCTCGCTCGTCCTGCAACGGCCGATCGCTGAAGCGACGTTCGCGGCGGTCCAACGGAGCGAACGCCCGATGCTCGAGGTCGTCAGCATCGGCCGGCCGCCGTGCGCGATTCCGATCGAGACGCTTGCGCCCGACGGCGTGCCGGTGGATTACGAGCGGGCGAGGGCGCTGTTTGGGAACACGAAGGGCACGAAGGGATCGAAGAGCACGAAGCCCATCGCGCCGCATTGGATGTCCTACGTCGCCGGCGTATTTCTGGTGCTTGCACGTGAGCGCGGGATGCCGCTCGCCGGCGCCAGGGTGGTCGTCTCGTCGCAGGTGCCGGAAGGCAAGGGGGTGAGTTCGTCCGCCGCGATCGAGACAGCAAGTATGTACGCGGCCGCGACTGCGTTCGGGATCACGCTCGAGCTGCGGGATCTCGCGCTGTGGTGCCAGAAGAGCGAAAACCTCGTCACAGGCGCACCGTGCGGGGTGATGGATCAGATGACGTGCGTATTCGGCGAGCACGATCGGCTGCTTGCGCTGTTGTGTCAGCCTGCCGAACTTCACCCGTCGATCGCGGTACCCGACGACATCGAGTTCTGGGGGCTCGATTCCGGCGAGCGCCACGCCGTCGGCGGGTCGGATTACAGTGCCGTGCGGGCCGGCGCGTTCATGGGACTGCGAATTCTGAGCGAACATGCCGGCGCGCCGCTAGACTATCTGGCCAACGTCGCACCCGCCGAGTTCGAACGTGAGCTCGGTCGCTGGCTCCCCGAGGAGATGTCCGGCGACGATTTTCTCGCGCGGTACGGATGCACCGCCGACACCGTGACCAGGGTGGACCGCGGCCGCCGGTACAAGGTCCGGGCGCCGACGGCCCATCCGGTCTACGAGCGGGGGCGGGCGGAGCGGTTCCGCGAGCTGCTGCACGCGACGGCGGGCGAGCGACGTGTGGAGCTTGGAGCGCTGATGTTCGAGTCGCACGCCAGTTACCAGGCGTGCGGGCTGGGATCTCCGGGAACGGACCGTCTGGTGGAGCTGGTGCGAACTGAAGGTGGTGAGGCCGGCCTCTTTGGCGCCCGCATCACCGGAGGAGGCAGCGGCGGCACCGTCGCGGTGGTTGGGCGGAAAGGGTCTTCGGCGGCGATTGCCAGGGTCGCTCAGGAGTACGAGCGCGCGACCGGTCATCGGCCGCACGTGTTTTCAGGATCATCATCGGGTGTGATCGCGTTCGGCGCTCGCTCGATCGAGTTGTGAGGAGCTGATGAAGCTGCACATGTTCTGGATGAAGGCGGGTGTGCTGTTGCTGGCGCTGGGCCTTGCCGTGGCCGGTTGCCGTTCCGCTGAAGAGGCGTCGTCGAACGGCGCCAAGACTCTCAGGCTGGCCTTTGTCACGAACAACTCCGCCGATTTCTGGACCATCGCCCGGCGCGGCGTGGAAAAGGCGGATGCGGAGCTGGCCGACGTCGAAGTCGATTTCAGGCTGACGCCGCCGCCCGAGGCTGCCGAACAGCAGCGGATCGTGGACGATCTGCTCACCAGGGGAGTGGACGCGATCGCCATTTCACCGGTCGACCCGCAGAACCAGACACGAATGCTCAATGCCGCGGCGACGCGTGCGCTCGTGTTCACGCAGGACAGTGACGCACCGCAGTCGGATCGCGCCTGCTACATCGGCACCGATAACGTGGCCGCCGGACGCCAGGCGGGCCAGCTCATTCGCGAAGCGATCCCCGAAGGCGGCTCGATCATGCTGTTTGTCGGCAAGCTGGATGCGCAGAACGCCCAGGAGCGCATCCAGGGGATCAAGGAAACGCTGGCGGGATCGAATATCCGCGTGATCGACGTGCGCACGGACGATGTGGATGATGTGCGTGCCAAGGCGAATGCCGCCGACACGCTCGTGCGATACCCGGATATCAAAGGGCTCGTCGGTTTGTGGAGCTATAACGGTCCGGCGATCTTGAATGCCGTTCGCGAGGCCGGCAAAGTCGGCCGCGTCAAGATCGTGGCGTTCGACGAGGCCGACGAGACGCTGGCCGGCGTGAAAGACGGCGCGATTCACGGAACGGTCGTGCAGCAGCCGTTCGAGTTCGGGTATCAGTCGATCGTCCGGATGGCCCAGGCGCTGCGCGGCGATCGGTCGTTTATTCCCGCAACGGAGCAGATCATCGTGCCGACGCTGGTCGTGAACCGGTCGAACGTGGAGGAGTTCACCACGAAGATCAACGAACTGCGGGGACGTAGATAGGCACCTGGTGGTTCAAAGGGTTCAAGGGGTTCAAGGGGTGCAAGGGTTCAAGGGGTGCAAGGGTTCAAGGGGTTCAAAGGGTGCAAAGGGTTCAAAGGGTGCAAGGGTGCAAGACGTTTGGTTCAGCAGGTTCAGGAACCCGTGAACCCACCGAACCATCTGAACTGGACCCCTGCACCCTTTGAACCCTTGAACCTCCTGAACCCAAAAAACGGAGAGCTATGAACTCGATCGATCGTCGCCAATTCCTCTCGACACTGGGCCGGGCAGGCGCACTGCTGGCCGCCGGGTCGTTGCTCGACGTCATCGGCTACGCCCAGATCGCCCGCGGGCCGGCACGCGCGTCCGTGCTGCCGACGCGGGCGCGTCCCGACTTCGACCGCCGGGTTCTCGGCGCCTTCCTCGAACACCTCGGCAGGGCTATCTACACGGGCGTCTACGAACCAGGGTCTCGTCTTGCCGATGCGAAGGGGTTTCGATCCGACGTCCTCCGTGAGGTGAAGGAGCTCGCGGTTCCGATCACCCGCTATCCCGGTGGCAACTTCGTGTCCGGCTACAACTGGCTGGACGGGGTCGGCCCGAAAGCGCAGCGCCCGACCGTGCTCGAGCGGGCGTGGAATTCGATCGAGACCAACCAGTTCGGCACCAACGACTTCATCGACTGGTGTCGTGCCGTGGGTACCGAGCCGCTGCTCGGGATGAACTTCGGCACCGGGACCGCCGAGATGGCGGTCGCCTACACGGAGTACTGCAACCTGGCGCAAGGCACGAAGTGGAGTGATCTGCGGCGCTCCCACGGTTACGAGCAGCCGCACAACGTGCGCTACTGGTGCCTGGGCAACGAGATGGACGGGAACTGGCAGATCGGCCAGATGCAGGCGCGGGAGTACGGTCGCAAGGCGCGCGACGTGGCGAAGCAGATGCGCGTCATCGATCCAAAGGTGCAGTTGATCGCCTGCGGATCGAGCGGCACCGGCATGTCCACCTACATGATCTGGGACCGCGAGGTGCTGGAAGAGTGCTACGACCAGGTGGACGGCATCTCGCTGCACGCCTACTACGGCAATACCCGGCCGCTGACGAACAACAGCGCGGCGCGCTACCTCGCGATGAACCTGGACATGGACCGGCAGATTCACGAGATCGGCGCCGTCTGCGACTATGTGCAGGCGCTGCGGAAGACGAGCAAGCGGCTCTGGCTGTCGTTCGACGAGTGGAACGTCTGGTATCGCGCGCGCAGCGGCGATGCCGTCAACGGCCGCGGCGCCTTCGCGCCCAAACTGCTGGAGGAGGTCTACAACTTCGAGGACGCGCTGCTCGTCGGCGGTTTCGTGAACACACTGCTGCGGAACTCCGATCGCGTCCGCGTCGGCTGCATCGCTCAGCTCGTCAACGTCATCGCGCCCCTGGTGACGAATGAGACCGGTGTCCTTCGGCAGAGCATCTACTACCCCTACGCGTGGGGAATCCGTTACGCCCGTGGCCGCGTGCTCGACGTTCGCGTCGAGACGGAGACGTATCCGATCAGCGGAGCCGGGCTGCAGGCCGATTTCGCACGCAACGACCAGGTGCCCTTCGTGGACGTGGTCGCCACCCACGACGGACAGAACCGTCAGGCGAGCGTGCTGATGTTGAACCGCGATCTCGAGGGCGAGCGCGACGTGGTGGTCGAGTGGGGTGACCTGACGCCGACCCGCGTCATCACGTGCGAAACGTTGACCGGACGTGATCTGAAGGCATTCAACACCTTCGAACAGCCGCGTGTCGT
>JAICQE010000232.1 GCA_025938035.1 Vicinamibacteria bacterium | reverse complement strand
GTCAACAGCCGCCTCGACGGCCTGCAGGCCGCGATTCTCAACGTCAAGCTCCGCCATCTCGACCAGTGGAGCGAGGACCGGCGCCGCAATGCCCGCCGCTACAACGAAGCGCTCGCCGGAACGGGTCTCCTGACGCCGAAGGAAATCGACGATTGCCGCGCGGTGTATCACCTGTATGTCGTGCGTGTGCCGGGCGGACGCCGAGAGGATCTTCAGCGGCACCTGAACGAGTGCGGAGTCAATACGGGCATTCACTATCCGATCGCGCTTCCCTATCTGAACGCCTACCGGTATCTGGGCCACGGCCCCAACGATTTCCCGGAGGCGCTCCGCGCGTCGGGCGAGATTCTGTCGCTGCCGATGTTCCCGGAGCTGACCGAAGAGCAGGTGTCGCAGGTGGCGGCCGCGGTGAAGTCATGGCGCTGACGGCGGCACCGCGCCTCAACGATCCGGCAGACTGGAGGCTCTCCTGATGGTCACCACCGAAAAGATGAACGAGAACTTCCTTCAGGAGTACAACTCGCGCGACGCGATCCTGAAGTACTCGACGGAGACGGCCGGCCAGGGCGTCAACTACCTGATCCAGCACGAGTACGCGCGGATCTACGACCGCGCCGTGGCAACGTGCCGGCAGACGTCGTCAGCCCCGCTGCGGATTCTCGAGTTCGGGTGCGGCGCCGGGATGAATCTCATCGGCCTCGTCACGCGTCTGGAGGGCCGCGGCGTGTCCGTGGAGCGCGCGTGGGGCGCCGATTTTTCGGAATCGCTCATCGCCTCCGCCGGCAAGGAAGCGGGGGCGTTCCTGCCGCCCGCCGTGCGCGGCAAGGTGAACTTCTATGTGGCCAGGAACGAGGCGCTGATCGCGGACCTGGCGGCGAGGTCTGCCGAGCCGGCGGATCGGCTGCACGGTTCCTTCGATCTCGTTCTCGGCGTCAACACGTTCCGCTACTGCCACCGGCTGAACAACGCCCTGGAGTGCGCGACCGATATCTATCGCCTCCTCCGGCCCGGCGGCGTGGTGGTCAACATCGACATGAACGATCGGTTCCCGCTCTTCCGCAGCCACCTCAAGGGAACGGTCGAAACGCCCGAGGAGGCGTACCTTCCGTCACTCGAGGAATACGCGGCTCCCTTCGAACGCGCGGGGTTCGAGCTGTTGACGAAGGATCACTTCTGCTGGGTGCCGCACTCGGCAGGTCCGGCGTTGACGACGATTTGCCGCGTGCTGACACCGGTGCTGAATGCGACCGTGCGCAGTCGCGCCATGCGCTCGCTGGTCGTCGCGAAGAGGCCCGCCTGAGCCAATCCCACGAGAGCCGACGCGGCGCGCGCCTTGCGCTCGTCGTGTATCGGGGCGCACCGGGCGTTCAGGAGGACCGCCTCCTGCGGATCCTGGACTTCTTCGGTGTGCCCGCGGAAACGGTGAACGTGGACGCGCCGGATTTGTCGTCACTCGCGGACTCTGGGACGTTCGCAGTCCTCGGATCCGTGGACGCGGTGGCCGCGGGGCTGACCAACGCGCTGTCAGCCGCGCACCTGCGGCAGGCGGCGGCGATCTTCGGGTTTGCCGGCGACGATCGTGACGCCGCGCTTCGCGGTGTCACCGAGCTGTGTGGTGGTGACTGGAGGTGGACGACGCCGGATCGACCGGTGATCGAGATCAGCACCAGCGACCCTGAGTTCACCGGCGTAATGTCCGGCCTGCGCGTCGATGGCGGCGTTTCCACGTCGCACGCCGTCCTGACCCCTGCTGCCGCGAGCGCTGCGGCGGGGATTGTTCTGGTGGGCGGCCGGCCGGGTTTGTTCCGCGTGAACGTCGGGAATACGCCTGCATACATCTGCAGCAGCGTCGAGATACCCGACCTGGATGCACCCGTAGAAAAGAACTATTACGACGTCAGGACCCACTTCCTGGCAGCCGTGCCTCTCGTGATGTTCATTGCCTCGGTATTTCGCGAGGTGATGTGGCGGCCACGCGAGCTCGGGGCATGTCTGATCATTGACGATCCGCTCCTCAAGCACCGATACGGGTTTTGTGACTTCCCATGGCTGCGCGATCGCATGCGGGAGCGGCGGTTCACCACGAACATCGCGTTCATCCCCTGGAACTGGCGCCGGACGTCGCAGCGCGCCAGCGAGTTCTTTCGCAGTGAGTCCGACCTGTTCTCCGTGTCGATTCACGGCTGCGATCACGTCGCCGCGGAGTTCGGGACGACATCGCTCGACGTCCTCGATCGACGCGCGCGGCTGGCGCAGGCGCGGATGCAGCGGCATCGCGCCCGTACGCGCATCGCGCATGACCCGGTGATGGTGTTCCCGCAGGGCGTCTTCTCCGCCGAGTGCCCGGCCGTGCTCAAGCACAACGAGTTCATCGCCGCCGTCAATACCGAGATATCACCCGTCGGCGCGACGGCCGCGCACACCCGCCTCCGCGACGTCTGGGACGTGGCGATCCTGCGATACGGCTCGTTCGCCATTTACACCCGGCGCTATGAGCGGCACGGTCTCGAGAACTTTGCCTTCGACCTGCTCCTCGGCAAGCCGTGTTTCATCGTGGCGCATCACGATGAATTCCGGGATGGGGCACCGAAGCTGCTGTCGCTGATCGATCGCCTGCAGGCGCTGCCCTGCACGCTCACATGGCGCTCCCCGGCGGACATCGTGCGACGGGCATGCCGCGTGCGAAACGGCGAGGACCTTCAGGCGCGCATGTACGGCAGCCAACTGCTGCTCACGAACCCGAGCCCGCGTCCCAGCGTGTATCACGTACACAAACTGGAAAGGCAGCCGGCCAGCGTCTCCGCCGTCACCGTGGACGGTCATGACATCGCCTGGTCGGTGGCTGGGGAGGACATCGCGTTTCCGTGCGTCGTGCCCGCGCGCGGCGAGATCCTCGTCCACGTGCGCTACCGCGACGAGAGCAGCCATCAGACATCGGATTCAGTGAAGTACCAGTTGTCCGTCGCGGCGCGTCGCGTCCTGTCGGAATTCCGCGACGAGTACGTCCGCAAGCTGCAGCCGGCGCCAACATCTGTGGGAGTGCATGAACGACATTAGCCAGGCGTGGATCGTCGATCCCGGCCAGCCGGTCCTCGTGACGGGCGCAAACGGCTTCATCGGCACGCGCGTGGTCAAAACGCTGCTCGACTACGGCTTCCGGCGCGTGCGATGTTTCGTCCGGCCGTCGAGCAACGTCACCCGATTGCACGACGTCATCAGCGGGCACGATTCCGCGATCGAAGTGATCGAGGGGAACCTG
>JAICQE010000062.1 GCA_025938035.1 Vicinamibacteria bacterium | reverse complement strand
TTGGACGGACCTCTAGTGTATCGGTTGTCGCGCCAGCGGCAGCGCCGAGTAGCTACGTCCGGAAGGGAGAAACGCTGAAGGCATCTAAGCGTGAAACCCTCCACGAGATGAGATCTCCCGAGTCGTAAGACTCCTAAAGGCTCCTGGTAGACGACCAGGTTGATAGGCCAGATGTGGAAGCGCAGCGATGCGTTGAGCTGACTGGTACTAATGAGCCGTGCGGCTTGACCATATTTATCTCTCAAGCGCGATATCGCGCGTTTGAGACTTCTCTGTCCACGCGTGTGGATCCGAGAAATAGAACTACCGTTTGCAGGGTATTCAGTTGTAACGTGTTCTTTGACAGCGAAACGCCGCAAAGGTGTTTTGCCAGACATAGTCTGGGACGAACCGAGAGGGCGATGCAGCGTGGTGGAATACTGCGCTCCACCCTCCGGGACCCCAGGCAACAAGATCATTGGTGATTTGGATCAGTGACTGGTGATTGAAACGTCGCTAATGTCGACGCTGCCAATCGCGGATCGCAGATCACAAATCATCAATGAATAAGTTTCCCGGTGGTCATAGGGGCAGGGTCACACCCGTTCCCATTCCGAACACGGAAGTTAAGCCTGCCACCGCCGATGGTACTGCATGCGCAGGTGTGTGGGAGAGTAGGTCACTGCCGGGATTAATTACGAAACGCCTTCGGCGTTTCTCCTTTCTGTCTACCGGAACGCCTTAACAGCGTTCCTTGCCAAGGCTGCTTCAGCAACGAAGCAGCCTTTTTCTTTGTACGTGGAAGGAACGGCGCCAAGCCGTTCCGGTAAACAGGACCCTGTGCGACACTCCTCTATCGAATGAAAGCGGCCGTTCTGTCCGGGTGGGGCCGCGTCCCCACCGTTCCAGGCGTCGAGATCCGCTCGGAGAATCTCGCGCAGCTCACGCGTGACCTGCCGCTGGCGCGAGGCCTTGGACGCGCGTATGGCGACGCGGCCCTGCCCGCGCCAGGCGACGTGACAGTGGCCGGAACGAGCCTGGCCGATCGCATCCTCGCCTTTGATCCGCAAACGGGTCTGCTCACAGCCGAGGCGGGCCTGTCGCTGGATCACATCTGCCGCGTGTTTCTGGCCCGCGGCTTCTTCACGCCCGTCACTCCGGGAACACGATTCGTGACCGTGGGCGGGATGGTTGCCGCCGACGTGCACGGGAAGAACCATCATCGTGACGGCAGCTTCGGGCAGCATGTGGAGTCGTTGACGGTCCGGGTCGGCGAGGGACGGATCGTGCCGTGCTCCCCGACGGAAAACGAGGACCTGTTCCGCGCCACGATCGGCGGCATGGGACTTACCGGGGCGATCCTCACGGTGAGTTTCCGCCTGTCGCGAGTGCCGTCGCCGTGGATCCACGAGGAACGGCGGCGGATTGGCAGCGTCGACGAGTTCGTGGATGCGTTGAAAGCGGCCGCGCCGGTCTGGCCGATGACCGTCGGGTGGATCGATGCTCTGACGCGTGGTCCGCACATGGGGCGCGGTGTGCTCTTCTGCGGGCGGTGGGCGGAAGCCGGAGAAGCGCCTCGCCACCACCCGCCGCCGCTGAGCGAGATATCGCTGCCCGTGGACTTCCCGGAAAGCGTGCTGTCGCCCTTCACCATCCGCCTGTTCAACTCGGTGACCTACCGTCGGTATTCCGCCAATCGCCACAGCGGCATCGTCCACCCGTACACGTACTTCTATCCCCTCGATCGGATCGCGCACTGGACACGGATGTACGGCCGGCGTGGATTCACGCAATACCAGTGTGTGTTGCCACATGCCGCTGGCCGGGAGGCCGTGCACGAGTGTTTCGACCTGCTCACACGCAGCGGCGGCGCGTTTCTGGGGGTCATCAAGGACTGCGGGCCGGAAGGACTGGGGATGTTGTCGTTCCCGATGCCCGGGATCTCCCTCGCGCTGGACATCCCGATGGGGGACACGACGCAAGCGCTGATCGATTCGATGAACGAACTCGTCATCAAGGCGGGCGGCCGAATCTATCTGGCAAAGGACGCGCTGACGCGGGCCGAGCACTTTCGGGCAATGGAGCCGCGACTCGACGCATTCCTCGCCGTCCGGCAGCGATATGACCCTGCCCGGCGGATTCGGAGCGCCCAATCCGTCCGTCTCTTTGGCTGGTGACGTGAGACGAGTGGTCATACTCGGCGCGACGAAAGGAATGGGTCGCGCGCTGGTGCGGAAAATGGCCGAGCGCGGAGACCGCGTCTTTCTGCTCGGACGCAACGAAGAAGACTTGCGGACCAGCACGGCGGACATCGAAGCGCGTGCCGCCGGCGCGGCGGCCGGCTTCGCACGATGCGACCTGGAGAGTCCGGACACGTTCGCTCCAGCGCTGGATCAAGCCGAGGCCGCGCTCAATGGATTGGACGTCGTCGTGGTGACGGCGGCGCTGTTCGCGTCACAGGACGCGCTCGAGGCGGATCCGGCGCTGATGCGCCGGCTGCTGACCGCCAACTTCACCAACACCATCATGTTTTGCGAGCTGGCGCGGAAGCGTCTGCTGGCCCGCGGCGGCGGCACTCTCTGCGTCTTCAGTTCCGTGGCAGGAGAACGCGGCCGCAAGCCGGTGGTGCTGTACGGAGCATCGAAGGCCGGGCTGACGCGGTACCTGGAGGGCCTCGATCACAAGTACCGCTCGCAGGGACTGGTCACCGTCTGCGTGAAGCCGGGGTTTGTGCGCACGTCGATGACCGCCGGACTGAGCGCACCGCCGTTTGCCGGCGACCCCGAGCCAGTCGCTGATCGAGTGCAGCGCGCGATCGACCGCGGTCAGCCGGTGGTGTACGCCCCCGCAATCTGGTTTGCCGTCATGCTCGTCATCCGGTCTCTGCCGCGATTCATCATGCGGCGGATTGGATTCTGAGCGGCGGGACAGGCGCTCAGGTAGTCTGAAGGAAGTGCCGGAGCTTCCCGACATCCTGCTCTACCTGCATGCGCTCGCCCCGCGCGTCGTGGGGCATCGAATCGAGCGCATCCGGTTGGCCTCGCCATTCCTCCTACGGTCGATTGATCCGCCGTTGTCGTCTGCGGAGGGAAAAACCGTTGTCGCGCTGAATCGTCTCGGCAAGCGGATCGTCTTCGAGGTGGAGGGCGAGCTCTTTCTCGTCCTGCATTTAATGATTGCCGGCAGGCTGCGCTGGAAGGAGCGCGGGGCCAAAGTTCCAGGAAAGGTCGGGCTGCTCGCACTCGACTTCGCCCACGGCACGCTCGTCCTCACGGAAGCCGGAACGAAACGGCAGGCGTCGCTGCACGTTGTCGGCGGAGTCGAGGCGCTGCGGCAGCACGATCCCGGCGGCATCAACGTCCTCGAAGCTGACTTCGGCAGCTTTGCCGCCGCGCTTCGGCAGGACAACCACACGCTCAAGCGCGCCTTGACCGATCCACATTTGTTCAGCGGTATCGGCAATGCGTATTCCGACGAGATTCTCCATGCGGCGCGCCTCTCTCCGTTCAAGCAGACCGCGTCATTGTCCGACGAGGAACTGCGCCGGCTTTACGAGTCGACGCGCAAGACGCTCACGCGCTGGATCGTGATGCTCCAGGAGGACGCAGGCGACGAGTTTCCAGAGAAGGTCACTGCCTTCCGTGAAGGAATGGCCGTTCATGGCCGCTATGGACAGCCATGCCCGGTCTGCGGCAACGCCGTCCAGCGGATCGTCTACGCCGCAAACGAAGCCAACTACTGCCCCGACTGCCAGACCGGCGGACGCCTGCTCGCCGATCGGGCGCTCTCGCGTCTCCTCCGTGAAGATTGGCCACGCACGCTCGAAGAACTCGAACGGCGGCGGCGGGGTTGACGCTCGTATCATGAGGCCGTGCGGCGATGGGCGACCCCGCTCCTGCTGGTCCTGCTGATCTCGTCATCGGCGCAGGCGCAGCCGTCAGGCGAACTCCGATGGGGCGGCGACGCCGAGGGCGGAGCTCCGTTCGTCGAGGCTGACCCTGCCAATCCCGCGCGCGTTGTCGGATTCGAAGTGGAAGTAGCGCAACTGCTCGCCGACGGCCTGGGCCGGCGGCCGCGGTTCGTCCAGGTCGGTTTCACGAGCCTCGATGCGGCAGCCGCGCGCGGGGATTTCGACATCGGGCTGAGCGGCGTCGAGGACAGCCTTGCGCGGCGGTCCCGGCTGGCGGTCACGATTCCGTATTACGAATTCAGGGAGATTCTCACGGTCCGCGCCGCCGACGCCGCGCGGTTCCGGACGCTGGCGGACCTCTCCGGTCGCCGCGTCGCTACGCTCGGCGCGACGCTTGCGTACGACCTCCTGCTCGCGGTGGAGAAGGATCACGGCGTTGTCCCCGTCACGTATGAAGACGACGTGCATCCGTACAGCGATCTGGCGCTCGGCCGCGTCGATGCGGTGCTGCTGGATGACGTGCTGGCGACCCGCGGCGTCCGCCGGAATCCAGGATTGGTGAATCAGCCCGCGGCTGTCGGCGTCGGCCACTACGTCGGCATTCTCGCACCGCAAAACGCCGCGCTGCGCGATCAGGTGAACGACATCCTGCGCCGCGCGATGGTCGACGGTCGCCTGGAAGCGATCTTCCGCAGATGGGAAATGTGGAACGACGATCAGCCCGCACTCTACTCGCGGATAACAAGCGGAGGTGATGCGACTCCGGTTGTGGCGAGCACCGCAGCATCCAGCTCGACGTGGGATGCCGCAGCACGTTACCTACCGGCGCTGTTGAAGGCCGCAGGCATCAGCCTGCTGCTGTCGGCGCTCTCGATGGCGCTGGCGGTTCTTCTTGGTGCCGCCATCGCGACGGGCCGTGTCTACGGACCGAGACCGGTAGAAGTCGGGCTGACCGCGTGGGTCGAGCTGATACGCGGAACCCCGCTGCTGCTGCAGCTTTTCGTCATCTACTTCGGCCTCGCGACTGTCGTGCAGCTTCCCGCGTTTCTGGCGGCGCTCCTCGGACTGGGGATCAACTACGCCGCCTACGAGAGCGAGATCTATCGTGGAGCGCTGCAGGCGGTTCCAGCCGGTCAACTCGAGGCTGCGAGCGTCCTCGGTTTCAGCAGGATGCAGACGTTGCGCCTGGTGCGCGCTCCTCAGGCGCTGCGGCTGGCACTGGCTCCGATGACGAACGACTTCGTGGCGCTGTTGAAGGATAGCTCGCTGGTGTCGGTAATCACGGTCGTGGAGCTGACGAAACAGACGTCGATCTTCGCGGCGAACATCGGCAGCTGGGTGTTGCCCGGCGTAATGTGCGCCGTGATGTACCTGGCGATGTCGCTGCCGCTGGCCCGCTTCGCGCGCCGGCTCGAGAAGGGTTGGCACCGGTGACGCCTGTCCTGGAGGTAGAGGACCTCTCCGTCACGAGGAACGGGCAGCCGGTCGTGCACGGTGTGACCTTTCACGCCTTCAGAGGCGAGCGCGTCGCCTTGATGGGTGCATCGGGCGCGGGCAAAACCACCGTCTTGCGGGCGATCGCTGGCCTGGAACCGCAGATTGGCGGTGCGATCAGCGTCTGTCGGCCCGATGTGTTCGCCGTTGACGACCTGGGTAATCCGGCCCGGCGCGCACGAACGCCGCGAATTGGCATGGTGTTCCAGTTCCACAACCTCTTCGAACATCTCACCGCGCTCGACAACGTATGCCTGGCAGCCGTTCACGTCGCCGGCGTGCCGCGGCGGGACGCTGAACGGCAGGCCACGGCATTGCTCGAGCAGCTCGGCGTCGGTCACCGGACGCACGCGCGGCCGCACGAACTGTCGGGCGGCGAAGCGCAGCGCGTGGCCATCGCGCGGGCATTGGCGATGAAGCCGCTGCTCCTGCTCATGGACGAGCCGACTGCGTCGCTCGATCCGGCGCGTCGCGACGACCTTGCGGCTACCGTTCGCGATCTCTCGACGGACGGCACGACGATTCTCATCTCCACCCACGACGCTCCGTTCGCATCCGCGTGCGTAGATCGGGTGCTGATGATGCACGACGGCCACATCGTCCGGGATGGCCGACCGCAGCAGGTGCTGACATAAAATCGTCCGACGGCATGACGACGCAGGCGCAACTCGATACCCATGCGCGGTACATCGAGCGGGATAGCGATCGCAAGATCAGGTATCGCAACAAACTCTATTACCGGTTCAACCACTGGCCGATCTGGATCCTGGTGTTCTTCATTGCGCCGGGCCCTTTGACGTTCGATCTATTCGAGCGCGGATTCGACACCCGGATGATCGTGTGGCTGGGGGTCGTCGTCGTCGCAACCGGGATAGCCGGGCTGCGGGGACGCCTGCCCGGCTGTGAAGCCGCGCCGTACATCATCAGGTTCACGGAAGATCGGCCGAACCCGTTGTATCGGCGCGTGTGCTACACGATGGCGTGGGGTGAGGTCGTGGCGTTTGCCGCGCTGAACATCGCCGGCCTGGCCTATGCCTCGCTGACCGGCGAGTGGCGCCTGAAGCAGATGTACGAAGTGGCGTATTTTCCGATCGCGGGAACCTTCTGGATGCTGGGAGCGCTGGGCCAGCTCCCGCGAGTGAAGCGATCCACGAAGGGAGAAGGACACGAGCGACGGTATTTCTACGGGTCGGTGTGGGCCGTCGCCATCGCCCAGCCGGTCCTCTGGCTGTTGTGGAAGATCCTGCCGCAGAGCACCGTGGCTGACGTCACCAAGCTGATCGTGTTCGTCGGCATCCTGCTCGTTGTCGGGAATCTGGCGCGCCTGGGCGTGCTGCCGCGCACGCGGCCGATCGTTCCCGGCGAGCTTGCCGTGTCCGATTAATGACTGCACCCATCGACGGATTCACCTCCGCCACGCTCAAGGAACTGCGCGAGCGCTGGTGGACCGCCGAATTCACCGAGTTTCTGGCCGAGACGCTCCGGCCGCGCCCGGGCAATCGCATCCTGGATGTTGGTTGCGGTGAGGGGCTGGCGGAAGTCAGTCTCGGCCACCTCCACATCTCCCAGATACGGCTTGTCGGAATAGACCTGGTTGTCGGAAAGGTGATTGCGGCGCTTCGGGAAACGAAGGCGCACAACCAGCGTGTCGGATTCGCCGCGGCAGACGCGTCCCGGCTGCCGTTCACCGACGGAGCGTTCGACTCCCTCTTCTGCATCGCGGTCCTTCAACACATCGCCGATCCGGACGCCGCCGTCGCCGAGTTCTCGCGTGTGACCGCGCACAACGGCCGGATCATGGCCGTCGAGCCCGACAACGCCGCCCGGTATCTCTACAGTTCGGTGGCGGCAGGCGGCCATGCGTTCGAGCTTGCCAAGCAGTTCTTTTCCGCCGCTGCTGATGCCAGAGGGGAGCGCACCGACGATCGCATCGGGCCGAAGCTGCCAACGCTGTTTGCCGCACACGGAATCGACACGATCGACGTTCGCATGTTTCCCGTGTCCCACAGCAGGCTGGCGCCGCCATCGCCGGACGAATGGAAAGAACGGCGCGGCGCCATCCAGCGCGTCGTCGAACGCTTCAGCCGCAAGGATGTCCGCGAGCTCGGCCGCGAGCTGCTGCACGCGCTTTCCACTTACGAGTCGGAAGCCGCCGGGGCCGGTGCCGGCTTCGTCGAAATCCAGCACACGATGCTGTTCGCGGCCGTAGGACAGAAACCGTAGCTTCCGCCTTAAGGCGGAAGCCACGAACTAGACGCGGAAGCCGCCGATGGAAATGGAAGGATTCGAGGGCTGGGACGACTACGCGCCGTTCTATGACTGGGAAAACGCGCGGACGCTGGGCCGCCGCGACGTCCCGTTCTGGCGGAACCTCGCGCTGAACGCCGGGGGACCGGTGCTCGAGCTCGGCTGCGGCACGGGGCGTATATCCCTGCCTCTCGCTCGTGCGGGTGTCCCTCTAGTTGGCGTGGACCGATCCGCCGCGATGCTTGCGTTTGCGCGGCGCCGCATACGCCGGGGCCAGCTTCAGCGCCGGCTTCGCCTTGTCCAGGCGGACATCCGTCACCTGCCGTTCCCGTCCGCCGCACCGGCGCGGCGAACGCGCCACCGCGACAGGCTGGCCATGGTGATGGCTCCGTACGGGATACTGCAGTCGCTGCTCTACGAGCGCGATCTCGCGCGCACGCTCGCCGAAGTCCATCGCGTGCTGCAACCGAACGGTACGTTCGGCCTTGAACTGGTCGCGGACCTGCCGTCGTGGGAGGAATACCGGAAGCGCGTGAGTCTGAAAGGCTGGCGCGGCCGTCGCGGCGGGTCGCACGTCACGCTGGTCGAAACCGTCCGCCAGGATCGGGCGCGTCGGCGGACGATCTTCGATCAGGAGTTCACCGAACGGTGGGGACGGCAGGCGAGCGTGCATCGGTTCTCGCTGGCGTTCCGCACCTTGTCGGTGCCGCAGATGACCCGCCGGCTCGAGCGCGCGGGCTTCGAGATCGCCGCGCTTCTCGGCGACTACCGCGGCGGCCGGTGGGACGCGCGTGCGGACGTCTGGATCATTCTGGCGAGAAAGCCCGTGGTAAAATGACCGGTCGATTTTCTCGTATTTCCGGGGGTTTTTCTCATGTCTGGCCATTCCAAGTGGCACACCATCAAGCACAAGAAGGGTGCCGCTGACGCCAAACGCGGCAAGATCTTCACGCGCCTCATCAAGGAACTGACCGTCGCCGCCCGCGCAGGCGGTGGCGACCCGGATATGAATCCCCGCCTCCGAACCATCGTGGCGGAGGCAAAGGCGAACAACATGCCGCGCGAGAACATCGAGCGCGCCATTCGCCGCGGCACGGGCGAGGAGCCGGGCGTTTCGTACGAAGAAATCTGGTATGAGGGCTATGGTCCCGGCGGCGTCGCGCTGCTCGTCCACACGCTGACCGACAACAAGAACCGTACGGTCGGTGAAATCCGCCACGTCTTTTCCAAACATGCCGGCAACCTCGCGGCCGAGAACAGCGTCGCCTGGATGTTCAGCCGCAAGGGTCAGCTGGTCGTCGAGAAGTCGAAGGCCGACGAAGAGGCGCTCCTCAACGCCGCGCTCGATGCGGGCGCTGATGATATGAACGACGACGGCAGCGCGTGGGAGATCATTTCGCCGCCGGAGAGCTTCGAGAAGGTGCGCGACGCGGTGAAGGCGCTCGGCGTCGAGCCGGCGAGCGCCGAAGTCGCGATGATCCCGCAGAACTACGTGAAGCTGCAGGGTAAGGAAGCGCAGCAGATGCTGAGGCTGTTCGAGGCGCTCGACGATCACGACGACGTGCAGCACGTCTGGGCGAACTTCGACATCGAGGAAAAGGAGATCGAGGCTTCGCTCGCGTGACCCTTCGACAAGCTCAGGGTCACCCCGAGCAACGTCGAGGGGTGAGAATCTTCGGCATCGACCCCGGGTCGACGCGCACCGGCTACGGTTGCGTCGAGACGGATGGACGCCGCCATTCACTCATTGCCTGCGGAGCCATCACGATGGCCGCCGGCGATTCCTTCCCGCAGCGGCTCGCCCGAATCCACCGCGAACTGGCGAGGCTGCTCGCATCTCATCAGCCCGATTGCGTGGCCGTCGAAAGCATCTTTCACGCCGTCAACGCACGCAGTGCGCTCAAGCTGGGCCATGCCCGCGGGGTCGCAATCCTGGCCGCCGTCGAGGCCGGATGCGACGTGGTGGAGTACACACCCGCCGAAATCAAACGGGCCGTTGTCGGCTACGGGCGGGCGGAAAAGCACCAGGTGCAGCAGATGATCAAGCTGCTGCTGGGATTGCCGAAAGCCCCCGCGCCGCATGACGCCGCCGACGCGCTCGCAGTGGCAATTTGCCATCTGCATTCGCGGTCGCTCGCCACTGCCGCGTGGAGCGGACCTTGTAAGGTCCGCCTGAGCGAGCCTGACAAGGCTCGCTCCACGCGTACGAAACAGGGATCGTGGCGCCAGTATCGACCGCCGGCCCACGGATGATCGGATTTCTCCGCGGCCGGATCGCAGACAAGCAGCCGAACAGATTGATCGTCGACGTCCAGGGCGTTGGCTACGAGGTCCACGTTCCGCTGTCGACCTTCTACGACGCCGGCGAGGAAGGCGCGGACATCACGCTTCGTATCTACACGCATGTGCGGGAAGACGCGCTGCAGCTGTACGGGTTTCTGACCGAATTGGAGCGTCAGTTGTTCGAACGGCTCATTGGCATCAGCGGCATCGGACCGAAGCTGGCGATCGCCGTGCTCTCCGGCATGGATCCGCGCGATCTGCTGCTGTCGGTCCAGCGTGGCGACGTCGCGAGACTGACCTCGATTCCAGGCGTCGGCAAGAAGACGTCCGAGCGCATTGTCCTGGAGCTCAAGGATCGGCTCGCGCAGCTGCCTGGCGCCGTCGCGGTCGAGGCCGTTCCGGCCACCGGCGCAGACCGCGTTCGCGGCGATCTGCTCTCGGCCCTTCAGAACCTCGGCTATCATCGGCCTCAGGCCGAGAAGGCCATCGACGCGACGCTGCAAACCATGTCCGATCCGTCATTCGAGCAGGCGCTGAAGGCCGCACTGCGGGAACTGATGCGATGAGCGATGCGCCTTCACCGACCGGCCGTCTGGTCGCGTCCGTTCGCGTCGAGGACGATGCGCAGTTCGACGCCGGGCTCCGGCCGCGGCTCCTCGACGAATACATCGGCCAGGATCGCATCCGCGACAATCTGCACGTCGCCATCGCGGCGGCCCGCCAGCGCCGCGAAGCCCTCGATCACGTCCTGCTCTATGGCCCGCCGGGGCTGGGAAAGACGACGCTCGCACACGTCATCGGCAACGAGATGGGCGTCCCCGTGCGGGGGACCGCAGGTCCGGTGATCGAGAAGACAGGGGATCTCGCCGGGATGTTGACCGACCTGCCCGAGCATGGCGTTCTCTTCATCGACGAAATCCACCGCTTGTCGCCGGCCATCGAGGAAATCCTCTATCCCGCGATGGAGGACTACGAGCTGGACATCGTCATTGGGCAGGGGCCGGGTGCGCGCTCGGTGAAAGTGCCGCTGCAGAAGTTCACCCTCATCGGAGCGACGACGAGAGCCGGACTGCTGACGTCGCCCCTGCGTACAAGGTTCGGCATCGTCCATCGTCTCGACTTCTACACCGCCCAGGACATCGAGGAGATCGTGCGGCGCTCGGCGCGGATCCTCGGCGTGACACTGGATGACGATGCCGCCGTCGAGCTGGCGCGGCGGTCGCGTGGAACGCCGCGTATTGCGAATCGCCTGTTGCGCCGCGTCCGCGATTTCGCGCAGGTCCGCGCGCAGGGCCGCATCACCGTCTCGGTGGCGCACGACGCGCTCAAGCTTCTGGAAGTGGACGAGCGGGGCTTCGACGAGGTCGACCGCAAGCTCCTGCGGACGATCATCGACAAGTTCAACGGCGGCCCGGTCGGGGTCAACAGCCTGGCCGCGGCGATTCACGAGGAAAGGGACGCGATCGAGGATATTTACGAGCCGTTCCTGATTCAGGCCGGGTTTCTCGATCGCACACCGCGCGGCCGCGTGGCGACCGCGCGCGCGTACGAATATTTCGGCCTCACACCTCCGAAGAAGGATTCGCGACTGTGGTAACTCCCTCGTCGCGCACGCTGTGCCGTGCGCGCATTTCGAGCCTGGCTACGTACGTTCCGCCGCGGGTGCTCACCAACGCCGATCTCGAACGCATGGTGGACACCAGCGACGAATGGATCCTGCAGCGGACCGGAATCCGCGAGCGTCATATCGTCGATGCGGGCGTCGCGACATCCGACCTGGCCGTTGAAGCGGCCAGGGCGGCGATCGAGCGCGCGAATCTGACGCCCGACGACATCGACTTCATCGTCGTTGGCACGACCACGCCGGACATGCTCTTTCCCAGCACGGCCTGTCTGGTGCAGGAACGCCTCGGAGCGAATCACGCGTGGGGTTATGACCTCTTTGCCGCCTGCTCCGGATTCACGTACGCGCTGACGACGGCGGCGCAGCTCGTCTCCGCCGGGGGCAGTAAGCACGCGCTCGTCATCGGCGCCGATGTGATGTCGAGCATCATCGACTACACCGATCGCGCCACGTGCGTGATTTTCGGCGACGGCGCGGGCGCGGCGGTCGTGGAGGCGAGTGACGATCCGGGGATCGGCATCATCGATTTCGAAAATTACGTGGACGGAAGCGGCGGCGGGGCGCTGTGCATGCCTGCCGGCGGCAGCCGCCAGCCGGCGTCGGTGGAAACGATCGCCAAGCGCATGCATTACGTGAAACAGGACGGCCAGGCGGTGTTCAAGTTCGCCGTCCGCAACACCGAAGAGGCGTGTCGTCGCATCCTCAACCGGAACGGGGTCAGTCCGGACGACATCGACCTGCTGGTGTCGCATCAGGCCAACCGCCGGATCATCCTGTCGGCGGCAGAAAAGCTCGGCGTGCCGGAGGAAAAAGTCGTCATCAACATCGAGCGATTCGGCAATACCACCGCGGCGACGATTCCGCTGGCACTCAACGACGCCGTTGCCGACAAGCGGCTGAAGCGCGGGGATCTGCTGCTGATGGTGTCGGTGGGCGCCGGCTTTACGGTCGGCTCGCTTCTGTTGAGGTGGGGTCTTAAGGAATAACTCTCGAACCCGAAAGCCCAAATCCCAAACGACGTTCGTGGTAAGGATTTTGGAGGTTGGGAATTGGGAGTTGGGATTTGAAGGGGCCGGTCATTCGCCTTCGCCGGTTGACACCTGGTCAGGAGCAGCGGCTCGAGTTGCTCCGGCGCGTTGCCCGGGCGCTGGATTCGGCGGTGCCTGTGCCCGGCACTTCGTTCCGCTTCGGACTCGATCCCATCCTCGGCTTGATTCCGGGCGTGGGGGACCTCGTCTCGCCGCTGTTCGCCCTGGGGATTCTTTTCCAGGCGCGGGCCCTGCGCGTCCCGCGCGTCGTTCAGCTGCGGATGATCTTCAATGTGGCCATCGACGTGCTGACCGGCTTCGTTCCACTCGTCGGCGATCTCTTCGACTTCGCATGGAAGGCGAACAACCGGAACATGGCGCTCCTCGAGCGGCATGCTTACGAGGAGCACGAAGCGTCGACCGGCGATTGGGCGTTCGTCGCGGTCTCCGTGGCGCTGCTGGTGGTGATCGCGGCTGTGCCGTTTCTCCTTCTTGGCTGGGCAATCGATCTGATTGCCGGTCTCTTTCGCTGACGTGCCGCGACGTACTCCGTCGTCGGGCAAACGGGCAGCCTCACGCCGTCACGTCGAGCGCGGGCGCGTGTTCCTTCTTTCGCCCGCCAACTGCGGCGGCGTACGTGCACAAATGGTGATGTCGCCGGCGGCGCAATTCGCCCTGGCGCGTCAACTGCGCTCGCCAGAGGGAACCTCGCTCGGCGACGTCTTCAGTTTCGTCAGCGGCCTGTACTTCCGCGGCAAGCTGGCATACGCGCGCCGCTTTGCCAGGCCTCCCGATCCGGCCGATCCTGTCGCCGCCGGCGGCGTGCTGGTGATCACCCCCAACGCCGGCTTGCGGTCCGCCGACACTCCGATCACCCTGAAATCACTCGAAGCGTTTGCTGCGGTCTCAATCGATCTGGGCAACGCCGCGTATCGTGGTCCGCTCGAACACGGTGCCAGGTCGCTGCGCGACGCCGTCGGGCCGGAGTGCGATGTCGTGCTCCTGGGCAGCATTGCATCCGGAAAGTACGTCGAGGTCCTGCAGCCGATCTTCGGTGACCGCCTCGTATTTCCCCCGGCATTCGTCGGCCGCGGCGACATGAGCCGGGGCGGCTTGATGCTGCGCTGCGTGCTGGCTGGGATGGAGCTCGATTACGCTCCCGTGGCCGGCGCCACACGTCACGGACAACGTCCGCCAAAACTCGCTCCGATCCGAGGAATTCTTTCCGGTGGCACCCCTAAAGAAACGCCCCCCGATCGTGATCCGGCCGCAGGGCGCTCTTTCAAGGGCGTCAAAAAGCGCTGACGTGGCGAAGGTACCGGCCGTACGGATCCCGACCGATACCGACAACGTCACGATGACGGTGGCGCAGCGCGAGGTCCGGCTGACGAACCTGCGGAAGCTGTTCTGGCCTGCGCTGGGAATCACCAAGGGCGCGTTGATCCAGTACTACGCGGACGTTGCTCCGGTTCTTCTGCCTCACATCGCCGATCGAGCGATGGTGATGAAGCGATATCCACATGGCGCCGCCGGTCCGTTCTTCTTCATGAAGCGTGCGCCGGTACCGCGTCCCGCGTGGATTCGCACCTGCGCGATCGCGCACGATTCGGGCAATGTCATCGACTTTCCCGTGATCGACGACATGCCATCGCTGCTGTGGGTCATCAATCTGGGATGCATCGATCTCAACCAGTGGTACGCGAAATGTGACGACGTGAATCGTCCGGACTACGTCCACTTCGATCTCGATCCCGGCGACGGCGCAACGTTCGATCAGGTCCGCGAATGCGCCTTGATCGTGCGCGAGGCGTTGGAGGCGCTGCGTATGAGGCCCCTCGTGAAGACGAGCGGTTCCAAAGGACTCCACGTCTACGTTCCCATTGTCCGGGGCCCCGTTCAGAAGGACGTCTGGACGTTTGCGAAGGCACTGGCGGTCGAGCTCGCCGCCCGGAACGCAGCGCTGATGACGTCTGAGTACCGCGTGGCGAAGCGTCCACGTGGCCGGGTGCTCGTGGATTACAACCAGAACGCGTGGGGCCGCACGCTTGCCAGCATCTACTCCGTGCGTCCGCGGCCCGAGGCAACCGTTTCGACTCCGCTGGCGTGGAAGGAAGTCGCCGCCGGCGTGCGCATCGAGGACTTCAGGCTCGATAACGTTCGCGCGCGGATCGCTCGCCTCGGCGATCTCTGGAAACCACTCGTGGCAGTGAAGGGACGAACGGATCTCGGGACGTTCCTCACTCCCCGAGGAGCTCGCCGACGGGCTTGAGGTCCTCGATGTGGTCGCAGTACGCCTTCACCGCGACCAGCATCGGTACGGCGAGCAGCGTCCCCCAGATGCCCCACACGAAGCTCCAGAAGATGAGCGCGATGAAGATGGCCACCTCGTTCGTGCGCGCGGTGCGGCTGGTCAGCCAGGGAGTCAGCAGCCATCCCTCGATGCTGGTGATCACGAGCGAGATCCCCGCAACGTAGGCGGCCATCGCCACCGTTCCGAACTGGAGGAAGCCGACGATCGCCGTGGTCGCCGCAACGATGACCGGGCCGAAATACGGGACAGTATTGAAGATGCCGGCGGCCGTGCCCCAGAGCGCCGCCTGCTTCAGTCCAATCGTCCAGAACGCAATCCACGTCGCAATTCCGACGACCACGCTGGTGACGATGCGGACGAACAGGAACCTGGCAATCTGGTGATTGATCTCGTCGAGGATCTGGACGGTGATCTTCTTTTTCTCCAGCGACGGCCCGGCCAGCTTGACGAGCTTGCGCTTGAAGAGATCGCCCGACGCGAGGAGGAAGAACACGAAGAAGAAGACGAGCGTCGCCTGGCCCGTGAACGCGATGAGGCTGGCAGAGCCCCAGGTGATGTACTCGCGCACGTTGATGGCCGGTTCCTCGATCTGGACCCGGGTCACGTTACGCGGCGTCGGATTTGATCCAGCAGCCTGATCGGCGGTCTTCTGCAGTTCCTCCGCCGCCTTTTTCACCTGGTCGATTGCACCATTGCCGCCGTCCCGCTGCAGCGACCGTCGAAGCCGCTGCGCCGCCTCTGGCAGCTGCGCGACGATTGCGGATACGTCGTCCGACAACGAATAGGCGGCGTAGCCGAGTGCGCCGCCGGTCATCATGACGACCAGTCCGGCAGCGATCATGCGATGTATGTGAACGCGCGTGAGCCGTGCGACGATCGGCTCGAGCGCGTAGCTGATCAGGATGCTGAGGACGATCGGAATGAATGCCTCCCGCGCCCAATGGAGCACGTACATTGTCGCCGCGACGGCCAGCACGGTCAGCGCGACGCTGCGCACGCTGACGTTCGACTCAATCGTCGCGGCGTGCATGTGGGAGGCGTCGCCCTGCGACCCGACGCGGCGAGCAGGTTCCGCCACGTCAGCCTTCCGCATTGAGCGCGAGACCGGCTCGCGATTGGAGCGCCTTGTTGATCGCGACACCCGCCTTCGCGCCCTCGGCGGCGGCGACGACGGCGAACTGCACGTCGCGTGAGGCGTCGCCGACGACATACACGCCGGGAACGCACGTTTCACCCAGGTGATCGGTTTTGACCGTTCCCTTGCGCGTGAACTCGCAGCCGAGGCGCTTCGCAAAGTCCGTCTGCTGCTGCTGCGCTGGCGAGACGAACACGCCCCGGCACTCCACGGGCTCACCGACGTTGAAGATCAGCCGCGTCGCGCGGCCGTCCTGATGCTCGAGGCGAAGCACACGGTCCGACCGAATCGTGATCTGGTGCGCGGCCAGTTGATCGCGCTGTGCCCGCGACAGCGCGCCGCCGTTTGTGCAGAGTGTGACCCGCGAGGTCCACGTTTTCATCGACAACGACAGTCCTACCGAACCGCTGCCGCGGCCGATGATCGCCAGCCGTTCGTCGCGGTGTTCCCAACCGTCGCAGTACGGGCAGTGATGGACGCTGATGCCATAGCACTCCCTGACGCCCGGTATCGCCGGCAGCTGATCGCAGATGCCCGTTGCCAGCAGCAGGGCGTGCGCCTGCACGCGCTCGGCGTCGCCGATGGTCACTTTGAAGCCCGTACCACCCCGTTCGACGGCGGTGACGGACGCGTCGCGCAGGTCGATGCCATACGGGCCCAGTTCGCTGCGGCCCAATCGGAGCAGTTCGAGCGGAGGCGTCCCGTCGCGTGTCAGATAGCCATGGAGCGCGGTGGCGGCTGCGTTCCGGGGCGCGCCGGCGTCGCACAGCAGCACACGGCGCCGGCAGCGGCCCAGGATGAGCGCTGCGCTCAGCCCCGCAGGGCCGCCGCCGACGATGACAACCTCGTACATGTCGTGGTGCTCTGCAGTGCAAGCGCACGGCCAGTCTCAACTGATAGTTTGTGGAGTCCCGTTTCGCCGGTTGGATATGAACCTCGCCGACTTCGATTTCGAGCTACCTGAGGAATTGATCGCGCAAGAACCGCCACCTGAGCGGGGCGGGTCGCGGCTGCTCAAACTCAGCCGTACCGACGGAGTCCTCGAGGATGCGACATTCGCCGATCTCGATCGCTACTTCCGACCGGGCGATCTCCTCGTTCTCAACAACACCCGCGTGTTTCCGGCCCGTCTGCTCGGCCGGCGTGATCCGAGCGGCGGCGGCGTCGAGTGCCTGCTTATTCGGAAACTCTCAGACTCCAACTCCCAGCTTCCAAACGAGCACGGAACCGCCATTGGAAGTTGGGAACTGGGAGTCGGGAGTTCAGAGGAGTGGCAGGCGCTCATGCACCCCGGACAGAAGCTGAAGCCCGGTGCGCGGGTCGTGTTCGAAGGCGCCGGCGTGACACTCCGCGGCGAAGTCCTCGACCGCCACTTCTTCGGACAACGGACGGTTCGGCTGTGGACCGATGGTGACGTGGATGTTCAAACGGCAATCGAGCGCCTCGGCCACATGCCGCTGCCTCCCTACATCAAGCGTGGAGATCGGCTGGTGGACCGCGAGCGATACCAGACGGTGTACGCGCGCGATCGCGGCTCTGTCGCCGCGCCGACGGCGGGCCTGCATTTTACCGATGCGATGATCGAGGCCCTGCGCACGCGCGGCGTGGAGATCGCGGAGATCACGCTGCACGTCGGCTACGGCACCTTCAAGCCGGTTCGCGCCGACAGGATTGAAGATCACGTTGTCGATGCGGAGGCCATCACGGTTGGCACCGGTGCGGCCGCGGCGCTGACGGCTGCGCTCCACGCAGGCCGTCGTGTTGTTGCCGTGGGAACGACGACGACACGCGCGCGCGAGTCGTTGACGGTCGAGGACGGCCGTGTGCTCCCGGCGGCCGGCCAGACCGACCTGTTCATCACGCCCGGTCACGAGTTCCGGATCGTCAGCGGTATGATCACGAACTTCCACCTGCCGCGCTCATCGCTCCTGATGCTCGTCGCCGCGTTTGCCGGCCGCGAGAACGTGCTCGCGGCATACCGTCACGCGATCGCGGAGAGATACCGTTTTTACAGCTACGGCGACGCAATGCTGATCGTGTAACGTATGGCCGTGGCGTTTCCTTACGAGGAATTCGATCTCTCGGACGTTCGGACCTACCCTCTCGACGGCCGCACAAGCAAGGCAAAGATCGAAGACTTCGCGCGTCCAGTGATGCCGCGCGGCACGTTCAAGGAGTGGTTCGACGCGCTGCCGGCAATTCTCGGCGCACAGGACGTCCGGCGCGTCGTCGAGGCGATGGTTGGCGCCCGTCGGCGCGGAGCCGGGGTCATCTGGGGGATCGGCGCCCACGTCATCAAGACCGGGGTGTCGCCCGTGCTGATCGATCTGATGCGCCGCGGTTACGTCTCGGCACTGGCCATGAATGGCGCGGGTATCATTCACGACTTCGAGGTCGCACTCGCCGGCGCGACGTCCGAAGACGTGGACGAGGCGCTCGGCCCCGGCCGCTTCGGGATGGCTGAAGAAACCGGCCGGCTCCTGAATCAGATCATTGCGGAGGCGGCAAAGGAGGGACGGGGACTCGGCCAGGCGGTCGGGCGGTACCTGTCGAGCGCGAAGGCGCCGCACGGCGAGCGTAGTCTGACGGCAGCCGCGCACGAACTGGGGGTGCCCGTCACCGTACACGTCGCGCTCGGTACGGACATCATTCACATGCATCCGCAGGCATCCGGCGCGGCGATCGGCGACGTGAGCCTGCGCGACTTTCGTTATTTCACGTCGTGCGTTGCGCGGCTGCAGCGCGGCGTCTACATCAACTGCGGATCCGCTGTCGTGCTGCCGGAAGTCTTTCTCAAGGCGGTCGCGCTCGCACGGAACCGCGGCGTCGATCTCGACGGGCTGACCACCGTCAACATCGATTTCATGCGGATGTACCGGCCGCAGACGAACGTGGTAACGCGCCCGGTCGCCGGCACGAACGGTGTCGGCATCTCGCTGGTAGGGCACCACGAGATTCTTATCCCGCTGATCGCCGCGGCGGTGATCGAAGCAGACCAAAGCCGCGAGATATAGCCCATTCGCCAGCGTGACGGCGTCAAAAACCGCGCGTTCAGCCTGATACAATCAAGGATTCCTGCCGGAGTAGCTCAGCCGGTTAGAGCACGCGTCTCATAAGCGCGGGGTCGGCGGTTCGAGTCCGCCCTCCGGCACCATTCGACTCGGCCTGCGCTGCCGCGCAGTCCTCGCTCATGCAGGCCGAGTCGAATGGTGCCCTGACCCTTCGACCTTGCTCAGGGTCACCCCGAGCAGAGTCGAGGGGTGAGCGAGCGAAGCGAGTCGAAGGGCCACCCAGCTTCGTCAAGATCGCACCGCCCGGATGAAGGCACTCCTCCAGCAAGTTCGGCGCACGATTCGGCGGCACGATCTCTGTCCGCCCGGCACCCGTCTGCTCGTCGCCTTGTCCGGCGGCTCGGACTCGGTGGCGCTCACCTTCGTCCTCCGTGACCTGGCGGCGAATGGCGAATTCAGCGTCGTGGGGCTGGCGCACTTCAATCACCACCTTCGTCCCACCGCGGATCGCGACGAGCAGTTCTGCCGTGCACTCGCGGCTCGAATCGGGCTCCCAATCGTCGTCGGCGGCGCCGAGGTACGTGAATATGCGGCGTCCGAGCGGCTGGGCATCGAGGAGGCCGCCCGCCGTGCGCGGTATGCCTTTCTGCATCGAAGCGCCGCGGACATGGGTGCAGACCGGATCGCCCTTGGTCACACGCGCGACGATCAAGCCGAAACCTTCCTGCTCAAGCTGATTCGCGGCGCGGGCCTGACTGGCCTGGGTGGGATCTACCCCAGGCGGGATGCGCTCGTGCGGCCTCTCCTCGACGTCTCGCGCACCGAGCTGCGGGAGTACCTCGGGATGCGTGGGGAGTCGTGGGTGGAGGACGAAACGAACACGGCTCTGACCAACTCCAGGAGCCGGGTCCGTCACCGGGTCATTCCAGAACTCGATGCGGCGTACGGCGGTCCGACGACCGCCTCCATTGCCAGGGCCGCCGGCCTGGCCAGGGAGGATGGGGGATGGCTTTCCGAGCTGGCGGATAAGCGATATGGCGAGTTGGCCAGTATTGACGATCACGGGGTCAGTTTCCCGGCTGCCGAGCTCGCTGCTGAGCCCGGGCCCATCCGGCGCCGGTTGCTGCTCAAGGCGTTACGGGACGTCGCGGGCGTGCGCGAAGTGGCACTGGAGCACGTTGATGCCGCGGCCGACATCCTGAATGGGAGCTCTGCAGGAGCCGACCTCCCGGCGGCGCGGCTGGAACTTCGGCGCGGAAAACTGGTCTTAGTAAGAAAGCGGTGATGGTAATCTGGTGACAGACCTGTTTTTGCCCAGAAATCAGGCGAAACTTTCATTCAAGGCGGAACAGGGCGTGGGGAGGGTGGTTTGAATTCGACTCTAAGGAGCCTGGTCTTCTGGATGGTCCTTGTCGTCATCGGGGCCCTCGTGTGGCACCTGTCGACCACGCTTCAGAAGCCGGCCATCGTCTACACGTTCACCGAGTTCATGGATAAGGTGGACGCGGGACAGGTCCACGCCGTCACCATTGCCAGGGATGAGATTACCGGGACCCTCAAGGAAGACGACACCAAGACATTCCGCACTGTTGCCCCGCTGCAGTACGACTCGCTCGTCGCGGACCTGCGCAAGCAGCACGTGGGGGTGACCGTCAAGCCGATCTCCGACAGCCCCTGGGCGGACTTCTTCCTCGCCTACGCCCCGATCCTGCTGATGATTGCCTTCTGGATCTTCATCATGCGGCAGATGCAGAGCGGCGGCAATAAGGCGCTGTCGTTCGGCAAGAGCAAGGCGAAGCTGTCGTCGAGCGCCCAGAAGAAGGTCACGTTCAAGGACGTGGCCGGCGTGGACGAAGCGAAGGACGAGCTCCAGGAGATCATCGACTTCCTCCGCGAGCCGCAGAAGTTCCAGAAGCTGGGCGGACGGATCCCGAAGGGCGTGCTGCTCATGGGCCCGCCGGGAACCGGCAAGACGCTCATGGCGCGCGCCGTCGCCGGCGAGGCGAACGTGCCGTTCTTCTCCATCAGCGGCTCGGACTTCGTCGAGATGTTCGTCGGCGTCGGAGCCTCTCGCGTCCGCGACCTTTTCGAGCAGGGAAAGAAGAATGCCCCCTGCATCGTCTTCATCGACGAGATCGACGCTGTCGGACGGCATCGCGGCGCCGGCCTTGGTGGCGGCCACGACGAACGCGAGCAGACGCTCAACCAGCTGCTGGTCGAGATGGACGGGTTCGAGTCGAACGAGGGGGTCATCCTCGTCGCGGCGACGAACCGCCCGGACGTCCTCGATCCGGCGCTGCTCCGTCCGGGACGTTTCGATCGGCGCATCGTCGTCAATCGGCCGGATGTGAAGGGGCGCGAGGGGATTCTCTCGGTCCATACGAAGAAGATCC
>JAICQE010000145.1 GCA_025938035.1 Vicinamibacteria bacterium | reverse complement strand
GCGCTGCGGAAGAGTCTCAACTCGGTCAGCACCGAGAAGAAGAAGCCGGCCAAGGCCGAAATCAAAAAGGCAGTGAAGGCGAAGGCGGCCAACGGCGCCCGCAAGCGCAAAGCCGGTTGATTCCCGCGTAGTGTCCGCCTTCAGGCGGACCTGCGAGGAATCAATAACGCGAATCCGGCGACACCCAGGATCTGGCGGGTCCGCCGCACAGCCATCCACACGAGGCCGGCCAGCAGCGCGAAGTAGCCGGCAATCGCCAGCCAGTCGAGGGTTGTCATGGGGGCGAGGCGGATAGTAATCCGGTCGGTGCGAGGGCCTACGGCCGCAGCACCGTCGGAGAGTCGTCGGACCAGACTGAGTGCGTCCGGTGCCAGGCGATCACGGTAGACGCGAACAGGACGGCGAGGAGCCCCGAGGCCGCCACGAACCACCGCAGCGGCGGCAGACCCATCGTGAAGATCACCACGCAGCCGACGACGAACGCCAGGCCGGCGGCGTCTCCGCCGACGTAGACGGCGGAGATGTTCAGCATCTGCGGCCGCCGGTCGGCGCCGCTGCTGCGCGCGAGCGACGCCGGGTGGCGGCGATACCACCAGTGCAGCCAGACGCCGGTCGCGATGCCGGCGGCGGCGGCGACCACGGAAAACCGGCCGACGAACGACCATGTCGTCAGGATGAGCACGACGGTCAGCGCCAGCAGGGCGTTGGCGTCACGCGACGGAGTAGCGGCTTCGAAGGTGTGCGTCATGTCGCACCTCCGGACGTAGTGTCCGCCTCGAGGCGGACCGGATCAGTGTGTCCTCCTCCACGCGATGGTCCCGGCGGCCAGCACGGTCGCAAGGGCGAGCGACAGGCCGATGAACCAGCGCAGACCCGGAACGCCTATCAGGAGAATCGCGACGGCGCCGGCGGCGAAGATGAGCCCGCCGAGGTTCCCTCCGACGCGGATGGCCGACATGTTGATTTCGGGAAGCCTGCTTTTCATAAGCCACCTCCTATCCCGGCGCCTATTGTACTAGAACAATAATACAAGTCAAGGGCGCGCTACGCTCGGGCGAACCGCTCCAGCGCGGGTGTCGGGTCGGGGCCGCGGCCCAGGGCGTGGGCCTCGCAGGCCTCGTAAATCGGCAGCAATTCGCGGTACACGGCGTGGCGCCGGGTATTGGGCGCAATGCGGCTGGCCGGATTCGGCTGTGCGATGGCGGCAATGGTGCTCCAGGGAAGCGGCGTCCCGTCCGCCGCGGCATCGCCGTGCCAGGCGCGCAGCGCCGCGCCAAGGGCCGCGGAATTGCCCACCGTCGATCGATAGACCTCGGCGCCGAACACGTCGGCCATCACCTGGAGGATGTGCGTGTTTGCCGCGGCGCCTCCGGTGGCGTGGATCGTGTCGATCGTTACGCCCATCCACTGCGCGTGCAGCGCCATCGACATCTGCTGCGCTTCCACGACCGCGCGGACGTTGGCCGAGGCGTCATCCGGCGTCAGACGGTAGCGCTGCACACGCGGTGCGGCGACGGTTGGCGTGATCTCCGGTTCGAACCACGGAATCAGCACGCGTCCCTGGTTCCCAGCCGGCGTGATCTCCAGCGCGCGCGAGAAGTCGGTCCACGTGAAGCCGAAGGCGTCCTGCACGTGCTCGCGCGCGAGCGACCCGTTGCTGAAGCAGGTCAGCCCCATGTAGTCGCCGGTCGGCGACGCGAACACATGGCCGGTGCCGGAGACGTCGACGCGCGGCTCCTTCATCAGCCCGAAGACGGTGTCGCTCGTGCCGAGCGAGATCGCGACACGGCCCTCGCGTACCAGGCCGACACCGATCAGGCTGCACGGATTGTCGCCGGACCAGGCGATGACTCGTGCGGGGGGAAGGCCAACGCGCGTCTGCCAGTACGGCGAAAGCGTGCCAGCCACAGTCCACGACGGCGCAATCGCCGGCAGCTTGTCCATGAGTCCCGGCGCTGTGGCGTCCAGTGCGGCGGGCCACCAGCGGCTCTCCGCCAGGTCCATCAGGTTCATGCCCGACGCGTCTCCGGGATCGACCGGAGCGTGCCGGCCGGCCAGCAGAGAGGCCAGATACGAGCTGACCAGATGAATTCGCGCCGTGGACGCATAGCCCGCCGGATCCTGCGTGGCGAACTTTCTGATCTGCGGTCCGGTGAAGCGCTCGAAGGCGCGCGATCCGGTGCGCCGCGCGAGAACGTCGGCTCCGCCGACGGCATCCGCGATCTCCCGGCACTGAACCCTGGTGCTCGAATCGAGCCACACCGGCGCCACGGCGCGCGACAGCGTCGGCGCGATCTGCGGCGCCAGCGGCTGCCCGTCGTCCAGAGTGGCAAGCGCGCGTTCGGCCGCGGCATTCATGTAGACGCTGCCGTGCTGCTGCGCGGACCCGGACACCGCGGCGATGCGGCTGATGTCGAGCCCGCTGTCGGCCACACGTGTCAGCATCGCCTCGAGCGCCTCGGCCCAGAGAACGGGGGACGACACCACTTCATCGGGGTACGTCCGGGGCAGTACGCCATGATCCGTACCGTAGTGAGGGAACGCTTCGTCGAAGTTCAGCGACGCTTCGAACGCGACGCGGGCGTCGCTGCCGTCAACCTCGACGACGAGCGCCGTCAGGCTTTGCGTGCTCGAGTCGAGCCCGAGGTACAGCCTGCCTCGCCGAAGCATCAGCGAAGGCGGGCCCCGAGGAGCAGATCGACGACCAGCTGATCGAGTTTTTCGTACGGCAGCCGCCGCGAGGCGAGCGCCTGCCGATCGAACGACCGCGCTTTGAGCTCGTCGGCCGCCTGTCGGCTGTAGGCGCCAATCAGCTCCGCCTGAAGGCGGACACTACGTCCACCCTCGTCGTCGTGTCCGGCTTGAGCCGGACCTCCGTCGCCTCGTATCTCGCCCAACAACGCCTGAATCTCATTGTCCGCGCAGAACTGTTTGGCCTTGTCCTTCAAGATCAGGTACGTCCGCATGCAGCCGCGGGCAAAGTCCCAAACTCCCTCGGCATCCTCGGAGCGGTACGCGTGCGCGTCGAAATGCCGGGGGCCGTCGTAGCCCGACTCTTCCAGCAGCTTCACGAGGAAGAACAGCGGCTTGATCGACTCCGAACCGAAGCGGAGGTCCTGATCGAAACGCCCGGGCTTCTGATCGTTGAGGTCGATGTGAAACAGCTTGCCCGCTTCGAGCGCCTGCGCCACCACGTGGTAGAAGTTCAGGCCGGCCATGTGCTCGTGCGCCACCTCCGGGTTGACGCCAACCATCTCCGGATGCGCGAGCGTGGCGATGAAGCCGAGAAACGCCGCGGTGGTCGGGAAGTAGATATCGCCGCGCGGTTCGTTCGGCTTGGCTTCGAGCGCGAACCGCAGGCCGTATTTCTGATCGCGCGCGTACTCGCACAGAAAGTCGATCGCCGCGCGGAAGCGCTTGATCGCCTCGACGGGATCCTTGGCCGCATCGACCTCAGCGCCTTCACGCCCGCCCCAGAACACGTAGGTGTGCGCCCCCAGCTCGACCCCGAGATCCATTGCCCGCATCGTCTTCTGCACGGCGTAGGCGCGGACCTGCGGATCGTGCGACGTGAAGGCGCCATCCTTGAATACCGGGTCGGTGAACAGGTTGGTCGTCGCCATCGGCACCTTCATGCCGGTCGATTCCAGCGCGCGGCGGAAGTCACCGACGATGCGGTCGCGCTCCGCGGGAGCGGCGTCGATCGGTACCAGATCGTTGTCGTGGAAGTTGACGCCGTAGGCGCCGAGCTCGGCGAGGCGCTTGACCGCATCGCACGGATCGAGCGCCGGGCGCACGAACTCGCCGAACGGGTCGCGGCCGCGATTGCCGACCGTCCACAGACCGAAGGTGAACTTGTCAGCGGGAGTGGGCTCTAAGGTCATATTTGGTAATTCAAAATGCAAAATTCAAAATGCAAAATTTCGAATGCAAACCGAAGGACTCTGAAGCAGTTGTTTGCATTTTGCATTTTGAATCTTGCATTTCAGTTTCCGGGAACATAGCGCTTATTGACAGACATGTAGTGCTCGAGCGTTCCCTTCGGCGGTCCGCACGAGTCCTCGATCGGCCGCTTCGAGAAGGTCTGGAAGTAGAGCACGCTGGCGTCGCGCCACCAACGCGCCTCGTTCTCCTGGATGGCGAGAAACGCGCGCGTCTCCTCGAATCGCTCCGGATCGACGAATGCCGACAGCCCCTCCCACGTTTTTCGCATCCCGCCGACGGCGTCGACCCCTCGACAGTAGCGGGCCGTCAGCTCGTTCCACAGCGTACGACCCGAAGGCATCGTGTAATCCCACGGAACGTGATGGAACCACAGGAGGTACTCCTCCGGTACGCGGGCGAGGCTGTTGAAGCGGTCGCGGACAGGCGGCGCGTACTGGCTGACCGCGTCGCTGCCCGTCGTCGTGCGATCGAACCCGATGCCCGTGGCGTCGGCGCGATGGTAATAGACGGACGTCCAGTCCGCGCGGGAACCGCCGCTGACCCACGGCCCGGGTCCGTAATGATGGCCGCGCGCCATCAGATGGTGCAGGCCGAGCGGTGTCATGTAATCCACCGCCGCCTGGCGCGACGCCAGCATCATCGGCTTCACCGCCGCCAGGAACGCCGGGTCGCTCGTGAACGTCATCCGCAGCCACTCATCGGCCAGGTCGGCGGAGGCGAGCGAAGGATTCCAGGCCAGACGGCCGAACGCGTGCCAGTTGACGCAGGCGAACACGGCGCCGCACCAGTTCCGATCGGTGCCCGTGTTCGCCACGCCGGCAATTCCCGTGCGCGCGGACCCGTGCAGTGACCCATCGATCACTTCACGGACGAGCGATCCTTCGCCCGTGACGAACGTGTCCGCGCGAAGCACTTCCTCGAAGAGCGGCGCCAGATAGACCAGATGCGTGGCGAAGCCGAGGTATTCCTTGGTGATCTGCAGCTCCAGCATCAGCGGCGTTCGCGGCATCGCGCCGAACAGCGGCGAGAACGGCTCACGCGGCTGAAAGTCGATCGGTCCGTTCTTCACCTGGATCAGCACGTTCGAACGGAAGCTTCCGTCGAGCGGCTGGAATTCGGTGTAGGCCTGCCTGTGCCGATCCTCTTTCGGGTTCTCCGAATACACGAACGCGCGCCACATGACGATGCCGCCGTGTGGTTCGAGCGCGTCGGCCAGCATGTTGGCGCCGTCGGCGTGAGAACGCTTGTAGTCCTGCGGACCCGGCTGACCCTCGGAGTTGGCCTTGACGAGAAAGCCACCAAAGTCCGGGATGACCTTGTAAATCTCGGCGACTTTTGCGGTCCACCAGGCTTTGACATCCGGCGCCAGCGGGTCGGCGGTTTTCAGTCCACCGATCTCGATCGGCGCGCTGAAGCGGGCTGTCAGGTAGACGCGGATCCCGTACGGACGAAATACGTCGGCCAGCGCCGCGGCTTTCGTCAGGTAGTCGGCCGTGAGGCTCGTCGCGTTTGCGTTGACATTGGTGAGCACCGTGCCGTTGATGCCGATCGACGCGTTGGCCCGTGCGTAATCCGTGTAGCGGGGGGACAAATAATCGGGCAGCTTGTGCCAGTCCCACAGCGAACCGCCGGCGTAGCCACGCTCAACCGTGCCATCGAGGTTGTCCCAGTGATTGAGGATGCGGTGCTGGATGCGCGGCCGCTCGACAATCGCGAGTGCGTCGATCGCCTCATTGGTCTGCAGCAGCCGGATGAAATGGAACGCGCCGTACAACACCCCCAGCTCGGTATTGCCGCTGAGGACGGTTGCTTTCCGGCCGCGGATGGTGACGGATCGGATCACGTACCCTTCGCCGCCGACCGAGCCGAGGTCCGTTTCGAGCCCGAGACCGGCGAGGAGGGGCGTGGTCGCCGGGATGCCGGCAATCAGCACGCCGTCCAGCGCGATGCCCTGAACGCTTGCGATCTGCACGTCGAGCAGGCCCCGCAGCGCGCGCCTCAGCTCGCTCGCAACGGCGCGCATCGTCGGCGAATCGCCGCTGACCATGAGGGTGTTGACGGTTCCGCGGTACTTCTCGAGGAGGTTGATGTCCGGAACGCGCTGATAGCGCAGCCACAGCTCGTAACCGTCCTCGGCTCGAGTCGGCACGGGACAGACAAGGATGATGATCGCAGCGCTGATCAAACCGCGAAGACCGCAAAGGACACGAAGATCGCGACGGGTCACCTTTCGCACGGTCTTCGCGGTCTTCGCGTTCTTCGCGAGCTTCGCGATCCTCATCGCGGGCGTGCGGTGAGGCTGTCGAGCCCGCTGCTGTAGTTCGGATCCATCGCCGCCAGATCGGCGCGATAGGCCACCGTTGTCGCGGTGGGGAAACCGGGCGGAACTTTCTGCGTCACCTGGCCGGTCGCTGCCCACTCGGCTCCGCGCTGCAGCGTGACGACGAAGTCGACGGAGCTCAACGCATTGATGTCGTGCCCCATCGTCGTGTGGAAAATCCGTCCTTTGCCGTACGAGAGCACCATCAGGATCGGCTCGTCGCGGCCGCTGCCGTTGTTCTGCGGATCGGAGAACGCCGTCGCCAGGACGGTCATGTTGCGGCCGGGGCCGCGCAGACGCGCATACAGCTCGTCGCCCTGATGCATCCACAGAGCGGGGAGGCCTCTCGTGATCGGGTGCGACCGGTCGCGAACGGCGACCTGGAAGGGAACGCGGCGGCCGTGGCTGCCGGCGGGACCGGCGCTCGCATCCGACGTCAGCTTCCCGTCCCTGAAGAACCAGTACGGCCCGGCCTGCTCTCTTCGCCCGCGCCATCCGCCGACGCCGATCATCTCGTTGTAAGCCTGCCAGCCTGGGAACGCATTATCTGCGCCGTGCACGACGACGACGCCGCCGCCGTTTTTCACGTACTGCTCGAATGACGCCTTCACGGCAGGCGACCATCGCTCGTCCGGGGCGTCGTAGTTCAGGACGATGGCCTGATGCTTTGCGAAGTCGGGCATGAAGGCGCCGACGTCACCTGTGGCCGGCGGCGCGGACACAACGGTCGTGGTGAAGAGGCCGGTCTCGTCCAGCATCTTCCTGAGCACCGGCGTCACGCGCTGCCAGTCGTGGTAGGTGCCCGCGCTCTCGCCGTCGAGAATCATCACGGCAATAGGCGCCGCGGCGCGCGTCGTCAACGCCGCAAAAAGGCTTGTCGCCGCGATGATCGCAATGACAGTTCGTTTCATGGAGTCACTCCGTGAATCCACCTGTGTGCCGGGTCCTCGTACACGGCAAGCTTCCGTTCGTCGCCGGCGATGGCCCACAGGTAATACAGCTCGTAGCGGGGCGGCGCGCTGACCGAGTGATATCCGTACGGGATCAGCACGAGGTCGCCGTCCCTGACCTGATGCGTGGCCGCCTCGCCCCACGCAGTGTACGAGATGTGCAATCCGAAGCCTTCAGGCGGATTGACCCGGTAGTAATACATCTCCTCCAGCCGAGGCTCACTGTCCTTCCCGTCGTGCTTGTGCGGCGGATAGCTGCTCCAATGCCCCGTCGCGTTGACGGTTTCCCCGACCATCAGCCGCTGCGCGTGCGGGTCCGTGGTGAAGAGATTGCGGACTTCGCGTTTGTAGAGGTCGGTGCCGCGTTCGACAACGGTGACATCGTCCGGTGCGCAGAGTACCGCAGCGCCGCCGGCGGGAGCAGGTGTCGATATCAGCACCGCTTCGAGCGGCGTGTCTGCGTGCACCGTCAACCTCATGGCCGGCGGAAGCAGCAACGCGGTCGCGCGATCCGCGAAGACGTTGCCGCGTTGAACACTCCACGACCGGTCACCAGCCTCGAGTCGGCCTCGCCCGTCGATCAGCACGACGATGGTTTCCTCGCCCGAGACGACAAACGTTTCCGACGTGCCGGGCGCGAGCATCAGCCGATGCGTCGTCAGTTCCAGCGCACCGTGTTCACCGCGCCGCTGCAGCGTCTGCAAACCCTGCCGTCGAGGAGCCCGCACCAGCGTGTCAGAAAGCATCCACCTGAGAATCTACCTCACCTTCCCTCCCGCCCTGCGACGACGCTACCATCGTCGTCGGCAGGTCTCACGTGGCTCCCGGTAATCGCTCTGAAGACGTCACTTCTGCGCTGCGTCGCTACTTCGGTCACGACTCCTTCAGGACGGGACAGCAGGCGCTCGTCGACACTGTGCTCGACGGACGCGATCTGTGTGCGGTGATGCCCACCGGCTCCGGCAAATCCCTCGGGTTTCAGCTGCCGGCCGTCCTGCTTCCGGGTGTCACGCTCGTCGTCTCGCCGCTCATTTCCCTGATGAAGGACCAGGTGGACGAGCTCACGCGTCGCGGCATCCGCGCGGCGGCGCTGCACTCGCAGGCATCGGCGGAGGTACGGCGTGAGGCGATGCGCGCCGCGCGCGCGGGCGAATTGAAACTGCTCTACGTCGCGCCCGAGCGCTTTGCGTCGGACGTCTTTCGCCGGGCCCTCCCCGAGATCCCCGTCGGGCGCTTCGTTGTCGACGAAGCGCATTGCGTCTCCGAGTGGGGCCACGACTTCAGGCCCGACTACAGGCGACTGCGTGCCGCGGCGGGCGAGTGCCGGCGGAGCGACGGCGGTTCGGGACGTCCCCCGATGGCCGCATTCACTGCGACCGCGACGCCGGAAGTGCGGAAGGACATCGTGGAGCTGCTCGGTCTGTCGGCGCCACGCGTTGTCGTCGCCGGCTTCGACCGTCCGAACATCGAGCTGCGCGTGAAGCCCGTGTCCGGCGACACGGAGAAGCACGAGCTGCTCCCGGGCCTGATACCTGCCGCACGCTGTCTCGTGTACGCGGCCACCCGCCGCAAGGCTGAAGAGGCGGCGGACACGTTGACACTGGCCGGCATGCAGGCTGCCGCGTATCACGCGGGACTCATCGACGCCGAACGGACGCGCGTGCAGGATGCGTTCGCACGGGGAAGTCTGGCGGTCGTCTGTGCGACGAACGCCTTCGGAATGGGAATCGACCGTCCGGACGTCGAGGCGGTGATTCACATGGATATTCCCGGTTCCATCGAAGCGTATTACCAGGAGATCGGGCGCGCCGGCCGCGACGGGCGGCTCGCGGTCGCAACCCTGCTCTGGAACTACGCGGACGTGAAGACGCGCGAGTTCCTGATCGACAAAGGCCGCGACGACCTGCCTGATCGGGCTGCGACACCGCTCGATCCCGCGGAGCTCGAACGCCGGAAGGACCTGGAACGCAAAAAGCTGCGGCGCATGGTGGCGTACGCGGACAGCGTGGACTGCCTCCGCTCGACGATCCTGCGTTACTTCGGGGATGCGGCCGCGCCTGGCGCATGCGGATCGTGCGGCAACTGTCAGGCGCGCACGACGCTCGATCCAGAATCGCGTCTGCTGATCCGCAAGATTCTCTCCGGCATCGCGCGGGCGGGAGAACGCTACGGCCGCCGGCGGATCGCCGCCATGCTGGTGGGGGCCGTCGATGATCTTCCCCCGCCGCTGACGGGTCTCTCGACCACCGGCATTCTGGCGGGCCGAGATCCAAAGACGATCGAACGCTGGATTGACGCCGCCTGCGGCGCCGGGCTCATCGCGATGTCGCGCGACGAGTACCGGACGCTGCTGCTGACGCCGATGGGGCGCGACGTGATGGCTGGCCGGGTTCAGGACGTGCAGATGTCGATTCCGGCGTCGCGCCCTGCCGGCGGCCGCCGCGCCAGAAGGAGACGCGGCTTACGCGGGCCGACGCTCGACGATGCGGCGGGAGAATCACCAGAGCGCGCCCCCGATCAGGCGACTGTCACCGCGCTGCGGGAATGGCGCCTCGCCGAGGCGCGGCGCCGGGCCATTGCGCCGTTCATCATCCTCCACGACCGGACGCTGATGGCGATTGCCGCCGCACGGCCCCGGTCAACCGACGAACTGCTTGCGGTGCCGGGGATCGGCCCGGGCAAGGCGACGGAGTACGGCGACGCCATCGTGTCAGTGGTTCGAGCGCACTTGTGAGCTCGCTGCGGCCAGCCAGGGCAGAAATACGGCAGTATGGTAGTATTGCATGTGGTATGCCCAAGCTGACGTTCTCGCTGGACGATGAATCGGTGCAGACGCTGCGCCGCGTCGCCGAACGGAGCCGCAAGCCGCAGAGTCAGATTGTCCGGGAAGCGATCGCCCAGTACGCTGCGCGTGACGAGATCCTGCCGGCGGAGGAGCGCGAGCGTCTGCTCGCGGTGCTGCACCGGATCAAGCAGCGGCCCGCGACGCGCGCGCCGTCCGCCGTGCGCGAGGAGCTGCGGGAGATCCGTCGATCGCGCCGCGCCGGATGGAGTCGTCCCGTCCGGTGACCGTGCACCTTGATACCTCCGTGCTGGTGGATGCGCTGTCGGGCAGGCGCAATTCGCTGCCGCACCTGGAACGAACGATTGCGGCCGGGCACGTGCTGGGCACATCCACCCTCGTGCTCTATGAATGGCTGCGGGGCCCCCGCACCGAAGACGAGCTCGCCGACCAGGAGGCCGTGCTGCCCGCGGCGGCCGCACGGGAGTTCGGGCCAGCGGAGGCGGCGCGGGCGGCGCGCATGTACCGCAGCCTGAAGCGCGCGCGCGGCCGGGACATGGATATCGCGATCGCGGCGTGTGCCATCGAGCACCGCGCCCGGTTCTGGACGCTGAACCCCGATGACTTCGTCGATCTGCCCGGGCTCGAGCTGTACGAGCCGGTGCGATGACGCGCCGCTAGCCGTCGAAACCGATCACGAATCGCTCCGGACGAGAGCCGCACGGCGCAGTCCACATATGATGGCCCGCGTATGGGGAAGAGTCCGTTCAACCTTTCAGGGAAGACCGCCGTGGTTGCCGGCGGCACGAGCGGCATAGGGCGCACGCTTGCGCTGGGCCTGGCCGACGCCGGCGCCGACGTCGTGGTGCTCGGGCGGCGTGAAGGTGGCGTTCACGAATCGGCGGCAGCCATCGAGGCGCGAGGCCGCCGGACGTTGCGCCTGACGGCGGACGTGACCGACCGTGCGTCGCTCGAACGCGTGCGCGACGCCTGCTTCCAGACGTTTGGTGGCGTGGACGTCTTGGTTACTGCCGCCGGGGTTTCTGCGCGCGTCAGTACGCTCGCCATGGACGATGGTGATTGGCGACGCATCATCGACACGAATCTCACCGGGACGCTCCATGCGTGTCAGGTGTTCGGCGCCGGCATGGTAGAGCGCCGGGCCGGGCGCATCATCACCGTTGCGTCGCTGTCGTCGTTTCTCGGGTTCAATCAGGTCGCGGCCTATACGGCGAGCAAGTCGGGCGTGGCCGGATTGACGCGCGCGCTGGCGGTCGAATGGGCGCCGCACGGGGTGACGGTCAACGCCATCGCGCCGGGCATCTTCATCACGGACCTCAATCGCCAGATCGTCGGCTCGGAGCGCGGTCAGGAGCTGCTGATGCGGACGCCGATGCGACGTTTCGGCGAGCTCGACGAGCTGGTCGGCGCCGCGGTGTTCCTGGCGTCCGACGCAGCCAGCTTTGTGACAGGCCAGGTGATCGCGGTCGACGGAGGTTTCCTGGCCAGCGGCGTGAACCAATAGAACGTTTTCGAACGACTCGAACGATTCGAACGATTCGAACGATTCGAACGATTCGAACGATTCGAACGAT
>JAICQE010000135.1 GCA_025938035.1 Vicinamibacteria bacterium | reverse complement strand
CTGAGGAATCCGCGGAGTCTCGTTCTGCCGGATCGCACCGATCGTGCATACGCCATCTGCTACTCGCTGGTCGGCGCCGTTCTGAACAACAGAACGCTGGAGCGATGGCAGTCGGCGATGGTCGCGCTCGGCGTGGCGTGCAGGAAGAACGCAGACATCCCCACCGCGGCGGCGCGTACGCTCTGCGACAAGCGGAACCGCCCCGAGGGGCTCACGAGGCTGCCCGACGAGTGTCGGCCATTCTTCGAATTGCTGCAACTCGCGAAGCTGGTGCCCGGAGAGTGATTGCGTGCTGAGCCGGCTCGCCGAGTTGATTCGTGGGATGGAGCGACGCGGCGACGGCTACGCGCGTGCGCTGCAGGCCGCTCGTGTGCGCGCGTCGTATCAGCGTGCCTACTTCGCACCCGCAATCTTCAGCCTTGTTCCCGTCAGGACCGAGCTCATTGCGAGTATGGCGGTCGACTCACACTGGCGTCTCTATTACAACGAGGCGTGGCTGAAGGCCCATACCGTGGAAGAAAACGCGGCGGTTGTGATCCACGAGGTCAGTCATCTGCTGCGGCAGCACGACGCGCGCAAGCAGGCGGCCGCCGTGACGAACATTTCGTTGTGGAACACCGCCACGGATTGCGAGATCAATGACGATCTCCTGCCGGAAGGACTGCCGCTTCCGGATGATCCGCCGCGCCCCGGCACGTTCGGACTGAGGATCGGAGAGAACGCCGAGACGTACTACCGCCTGCTGTACAAGCCCGCTCAATCCGGAACTGCGGCGGATGCGATGAACGGGTCCATGGCATCGGCGCGCGATTGCGGCTCCGGCGCTCACGGCGAGCGGCGGCCATGGGAACTCGCTGACGATGATGGGAGCCCTGGTTCGGTCGCGGGCGTCGACCACGTCAAAGCGGAGCTCGTGCGTCGTGACGTGGCGCAGCGGGTCCTCGATCGATCCGGCGACGCGGGTGATGTTCCGCTCGGTTGGCGTCTGTGGGCGCGTACTGTGCTCACGCCGAAGGTGGACTACATGGCGACGATCCGTCACGCGGTGCGCAAGGCGCTGCGCGAGAGCACGCTCGGACGATACGACCGCACGTACCGGCGGCCACACCGGCGACAGGCGTGCTACGGTGACTTCATCATGCCGTCGTTCCACCAGCCGCGACCCCGGCCGGGCTTTCTCATCGACACGTCCGCCTCTATGCAGGACACGCAGTTGGCGAGGGCTGTCGCAGAGCTGGGTGGGTTGACGCGGCAGCTCGGATACGGCGCCGAGGTCATCGTCTGCTGTTGTGACACGGCCGTGCACGATGTGCGAAAGGTGTTCAGAACCGCGCAACTGGCGCTGTACGGCGGCGGCGGGACGGATCTCACGGCTGGCTTCCGCTGTTTCGCCGAACGACACGTCGTCGACCTGCTGGTGGTCGTGAGCGACTGCCACACAGACTGGCCGGCGAACGCCCCGGCGTTTCCCGTACTCACGATTCGTGTCGGTGATGGACCGCCACCGCCGTGGGGAAACCACGGCGCCAATCGGGTGATCACCATCGACGAGCCGTCGGTACATACCGAATCTGGCACTCAGGTCCAGATGGCAGCCTGGCGGAGGTAGGTATGGCCGTCTGGTCGATGCCGGAAATGAGTCCGTGGAAGCCCCGCTCGCTGACGTTTCCTCCGAACTCGGCGCGCACATGGATTCGCCTTGCGATCTGGGAGCTGTGGATGGGGACGCTCCTGTGCGTCGTCTTGGTCTTCGGGATCCGGCTGATCGTCACGTCGCCCGATCGACTCTATGCCGTCATGGACTTCTCGAATTGCTATGCGCACCCCGTAACGGTCCCGTGCGAGCGCATCGCGTATCACGGCGGCGCGCTCAACGTCCTGTTCACGGCAATCAGCGGTGTTCTGCTGATTGGCGTCGCAGCATGGCTGCTCTGGGAGCTCTGGATCGCAGTCGAGCCGAAACCAATCACGGACGATTTCCTGCGGCTGCTCAACGATTCGTTCGGGCGAGATTGGCGGAACCCGTTTATGTGGCCGTGGCGCCGCGTCGTCTGGGCTTACGGTTTCACTGCTGTCGGCGCGGCCGTCGCGGCCGGTGTCGGCATGATGATCTGGACGCTCGTAGTTTCGAATAACGCGAGCAATTCCACCATCCGCGTCGATACCGCTCAGAGTTTCAGGCTCGGCCAGTAAGGAGCGTCAGTGGGTCCGGCTAAAGCGGACACTACCTACGAGCTTCGGGCCAGAGCGCGACAGCGTCGGGCAGCGACCGCCTGACGCGTTTCAGGCGTGCGACGATGCGTTCGAAGCGGCGCTGATCGATGTCGTTCCACGCGAGACGGTACGCGCGGCGGATTTGCGCAGGCAGAAGGCCGACCGCAACCAGCCGGTTCCAGGACGCGAGCGGTGGAAGCAATCGTGAAAACCGCGGCGCGAGCACGGCGATCGACAGTTCATGCGCCTGGCGCCCAACCGCGAGTACGTCCGACGCGTACATGCGAGCCAGCTGATCGGATGCGTGTGCCCAGGTGACCGGCACGTCGGCGGGTCGCGCGCCCAGCGCAATAGCGACCCACGCGCTTTCGGCGCAGTAGCTGTCACGCTCCCGATCGCTCAGCGGGCCGACGAACAGCTCGTACGCCAGCGGGATCGACTCGAGCAGCGTGAGATGCACCCACAGCACGAGCGCAGGATCTTCGGCAGAGTAGGCGGAGCCGGCGGGGAACATGCCGACGGACTCGCGCAGCTGGCCGTTCACGCGGGTGTGAATCGTGCGGATGCCGTGCAGCGCGTGTTCGCGTTCGGCGTCCGTGCCGAACGACAGCGCGAGCATCGCGCGGATGGTCGAGTGCAGCCGCGACGCGGCCGCCCACGGTGTCGCGCGAAAGCTGCTGTGGTCGTAGACCCCCGCCGCGATCAGCGGGTGCGCGAGCTGGAGCAGAATCGCGCGCGTCCACCCGAGGAGGACGAGGCGTTCGGCGTTCAGGCGCTGCGCGACTATTGCCGATCCTTCTCGGCGCGGCTCGCGCCGCCGGCCTTGTCCGCCTCAGCGGAGGCGGATTTCCACAACCAGCCGGCAATGCCGACCAGTGCCAGACCCATAACACCCTGACGAGCCAGCTGCCAGCCGCGGCCGTTGGGCTTCTGGCCGGCATCGAGCAGTGTGCGATACGCCTGCAGTTCTTCGGGGCGGGACGGTTCGACCACCCGGGGCCGCTCGCGCCGCTCGGGTGCGGGCACCCAGCGAGTCACGAACGCAAACGATTCAGACGCGCAGACAGGACATTGCGGCGCGTCGTGGACTTCCTCGCAGTCGAGACAGAGTCGTGCATTCCGGAGTTGCATAGGGCCTATAACGAGTGTACGCGGATTTCGTGGGGCGAGCCTTGCAGGCTCGCCTCGCGAACCCGCAGGGTTCGCGCCACGGGATGAAAATCCGCGCTAACGAGCCGGAAAGATCGCCAATCGGTCGCCCGTGTAGGAACCGACCCACAGCGTCTTGCCAACCTCGACCGCGACGGTGCCGGCGCCGAATCCGCCAATCGGCGGCTGTCGCAGCACTTCGGTAACTTTCAGCGTCTTCGGATCGACCTTGACGATCACGGTTGCGGGCGGCTGGCCAGGGTTCAACGTCTGGCCGGTGGCAAGCAGGCTCCCGTCCGCGGCCCAGCGAATGTTGTCCACGCGGAAGCCAAGTGGAACCTCCTGGCGCTTTGGTTCCTTGTCGCCGCGCGACAGCGTGAAGAAGGACTGGCTGCCCCAGGCGGCGACGTACAGCGTTCGGCCATCCGGCGAGATCTCGATGCCGTTGGCGCCCGACGCCTCGCTGCCGGGCACCTTCTGCCATCCGCTGGCGGTGTGCCATTCCCAGAGCTCGCCGTTCCGTTCGGCCTTCTGCAGCGCCGCCATCCCGCCCGGGGTCCCGCGCGGCAGGAAATTCGTTGCGATGAACCCGCCATCGTCAAGCCAGCGGACGGAGTTCAGGCCGATCGGATCTGGAGCGACGGCGCAGCCTATCCACGTGAGCGTCGGCGTCTGGGGACGCGCGTCGAGGGCAAAGACTTCCACCGATTCACGGCCGCCGTGCAGGACGACGTAGAGGGTGTGAACCCCGTTGCGTCCCTGACGCAGCGACAGACCGTGCGTCTGGAACTTGGCCTTGGTCGCGGCGTCCGGCACCCCGGGACAGCTCTTGTACGTTTTGGCGTCCAGCGTTTCGGCGGCACCGGCGGCGGGGTAGGCCTGGATGCTCGTCCGATCGCTGACACGAATCAGGTTGATTCCGCCGGCGCCCGCATACGCGCCGGCAACAACCCACTGGCCGCCGGGAACGACCACCAGATCCTCGGGCGCCCGCTGGCCGCAGATGAACTGCACGTCGCCGGCGGCAACGCAGGGCGGAGGAGTCGGAGGAGCCTGTTGAGCCACCATGCCCGCGGCAGTGAGCACCAGACCGGTTACCACACCGACGATCACGCTTCTCATCTGATCCTCCGAACGCGAGACTGTAACACCGGCGACATACTCCATTCAAAATCGGACGCTACACTGCACGGTAGCCGGTCTGTCGATGGCCACCAGATGTGGGGACGTTACATGGATTTAATGTGGCGGAAACATGCGCAAAACACCACGTCGTTACGCTGACGCCATGAGTTTGTTGCGCACATTCGACCTGTCCGTTACATCGGTGGCACGTGTGGTGACCTTTGTATCCGTACTTGTCGGCGCTTCGGCGCAGGCGCAGGTTCTCGACCGGCCGCTGGCTGTGAGCGCCGTTGCCGCAGCGTCCGCGGCGCCGCCGGCGAAGGAGCAGCCGTCGGTCTACGACCGCATCTGGACCGACTTCACCCAGTGGTACAAGAACGACGACAACCCGGCGATCCAGCAGGTGCTGTTCACCGGGCGGTTTCAGCATGATTTCGCGACCGTCTCGGCCGACCAGGGCGACCACGACGAGTCGAACATCCGGCGCGTGCGGTTCGGGCCGCGCGTGACGTTCCTCCGCCAGTTCCTGTTTCACACCGAGGTCGAAGTGAATCCGCAGGAACGCGATCCGTTCTACCTGCGGTTTACCGACGCCTACCTGCAGTGGACGCACAGTAGTCCATTCGTTGTCACTGTCGGGAAGCAGGGCGTTCCGTTCACGAACGAGGGCGCGACGTCGTCGAAGGAGCTGATCACCATCGATCGGAGCAACGTCGCGAACAACATCTGGTTTCCGCAGGAGTACATGCCCGGGGTCAGCGTGTCCGGACGGATCGCCCCCTGGGTGTATCGAGGGGCGATCTACAGCGCAGGAGCGATGAATCGCGAATTCGGTGAATTCAGCGGCGACTACTTTGCGCTGGCACTGGTCGGTTACGACTTCGCGAAGAAGCTCGGAGCGAAAGAGGCGGTACTGACCGGAAACTATCTTTACCAGCACCCGGATCCGGACAATACGTTCACGCGTCAGCTTGAGCACATCGTCTCGACGCACTTCCGCTTCGAGGCCGATAAGTGGGGCGTTCGATCGGATCTCTCGATCGCCCAGGGCTACCTGGGACAGCAGGATCTGTGGAGTGCGATGGTGATGCCGTTCTACAACATCACCGACAAACTGCAGGCCGTGACGCGCTACACGTACATCGACAGCGACGGGCCCAATGGCATCCGTCCAACCGGCTACGAAGCGCGTGTCGTTTCCGGGCGCGGGGACGAATACAACGAGCTGTACCTCGGCGCGAATTACTACTTCTATGGGCACAAGCTGAAGGTGCAGAGCGGCGTGCAGTGGGCCGACATGAACGACAGCGCCAACGACGGCGGCGAGTACTCGGGCGTGTCGTGGACGACGGGGATTCGAGTCGGCTGGTAACCCGGCGCGCGCTTACCGCTCTTTCGCTTCTTCGATCACCTCGTGGTGCAGTTCCTCGACCTGACGTCGCAGGTGCGCCAGCAGCCTGGCGCCCTTCGGCGTCAGCGTGTACTCGCGGCGCGCTTTTGGCGATGAGTTGGCGCGTCCCCGCCTGACGAGCTGCAGCCAGCCGGCCTTGTGCATGCGCGCGAGCAGCGGATACAGCGTTCCCGGGCTCACCTGAAATCCGTGGCGGCGCAGCTCGTCGAGCAGCCACTGGCCATAGATGCGGCGCTCTTCCGCGTGATGGAGGATGTGAACCTTCCAGAACGCCAGAAGGATTTCGCGCAGGATTGGGTCTGCCATAGTGAGCGTCCGCGGCTTCGCTGCCCGCCGATTATATCGATCCCCGACTACGGCCACTGTAGTAACATCCCGCCGATTTCGCGGTGCGGTCCGCCGCGCCGTCCCCCAGTCCACCGAGTCGCATACGATGACATATCGGCGTACACGCAGTCACACGTTTGTTCCGACGATCCCCGCGCTGGTCCTCGCGGCAGCGGCGGCTGTCGCGGCGCAGACACCGCAGCCGGCCTTCCCCGTGACCCTGCAGCAGGCGGTGCAGTATGCGACGGACAACTATCCGGCTATTCGCGCGTCGGCCGCGCGCGTCGCGACACAAGAGTCGGGCGTGAGTCTGGCCCAGACCGCCTATCTCCCACGTCTCGAGTGGAGTCTGCAGGTCAACCGCGCCACGCGCAACAACGTCCCGGGTCTGCTCCTGCCGGGCACCGTTGTGCCAGCCATCTCGGGCCCGGCCTCTGATTCCGCGTCATCATCGAGCATCTGGGGTACCGCGAACGCGCTGCTGCTGTCGTGGGAAGCGTTCGACTTCGGATTGCGGGGCGCGTCGGTCGATCTGGCGCGCACGCTGGTGACGCGCGCGACGGCCGGCGCTCAGCTGACACGGCTCGAGGTCGGCGTCGGCGCCGCCGATGCGTTTCTGCGCCTTGCCGCCGCGCGCGAGACGGTGCGCGCCGCGCGTGCAAACGTCGAGCGTCAGCAGGTCTTCACGGATTCCGTTGCCGTGCTCGTGAAGAACCAGCTCCGGCCGGGCGCCGACGACTCTCGCGCGCAGGCCGAACTGGCGTTCGCCCGCATTCAGGTGATCCAGGCGGAGCAGGCGGAGCAGATTGCGCGGGCAAGCCTCGCGCAATGGCTCGGCGTCGCCCCTGCAGCCGTTCAGATTACGGAGGCGCCGCTGCTTTCGACGCCTCCGGTCGCTCCGGCCGCGCCTCCCGCTCCGGCCGCCCATCCGCTGGCCGAGACACAGATGGCGACCGTGGAGTCGAGCCGCGCCGTGCAGCAGGTGCTCGGCCATTCGTTATACCCGCGGATCAACCTCCAGTCGGCGTTTTCGCTGCGTGGGACCGGCGCATCCGCCAGCGGCCCGGGCGGCACCAACTTCGGCGGCAGCCACGGTCTCGACTTCGATACGCCGAACTGGGCGGTCGGCTTCACGGCCACGCTGCCGCTCTTCGACTGGTTCTCCTTGCGCGAACGGCGGCGGATGGAGGCCAGCACCGAGCGTGCCGAGGCCGCGACCTACGATCGCATCGTGCAGCAGCTCTCCGCGCAGGCCGAACAGGCCCGTGCGGAAATGGACGGCGCCCGCCGCGTCGCCGAGAACACGCCGATTCAGCTGGCCTCCGCGCGGGTACTCGAACAGCAGTCGCGAGCGCGCTACGACGCGGGGCTGGCGACGATCGTCGAAGTGGCCGACTCGCAGCGGCTGCTGCTGCAGGCGGAAGTCGGAGATGCGGTCGCCCGCCTCGGCGTCTGGCGAGCGCTTGTCGCGGACGCTGCGGCTCGCGGCGATCTCGCGGAACTCTTACGGTGAACTGTGGGATCTGGGATTTGAATCAAAGGAATACCTATGTGGCTCATACGTGCGGCAATGCGGCGCCCGATCACGATCCTCATCGTCATCGTGGGCGTTGCGCTCATGTCGTGGCTCGCAATCCAGCGGATGAAGGTCGATATCTTCCCGAGCCTCGGGACGCCGGTGATCTACGTCGCGCAGCCGTACGGCGGCATGGATCCGGCGCAGATGGAGGGGTACATCGCCAACTACTACGAGTACCACTTCCTCTACATCACCGGCATCGAGCACGTGGAGTCGAAGTCGATTCAGGGAGCGACGCTCCTGAAGCTCTTCTTCCACGAAGACACCGACATGAGCCAGGCCATGGCCGAGACGGTTGGCTACGTCAATCGCTCGCGCGCCTTCATGCCGCCGGGCACGGTGCCACCGTTCATCACGCGCTTCGATGGCGGCAGTGTGCCCGTGGGCTACCTCGTCTTCTCGAGCGACACGCGGGCGCTGGGCGAGATCCAGGATCTCGCCCTGAATCGCATACGCCCGCTGTTCGGCACGCTGCCCGGAGTGTCGGCCCCGCCACCGTTCGGCGGCAATCAGCGCACCGTGGTGGTGCGCGTGGATCCCGATCGGCTGCGCGCCTATCGCATGTCGGGCGAGGAGGTCGTCCAGGCGCTGACGCTGGGCAACGTGGTGACCCCGTCGGGCAACGTGCGCATCGGCGATTTCACGAACATGGTGCCGGCCAACTCGGTCGTGCCGAACATCCAGGAGCTGATGGAGATTCCCGTCCGCACGGGCGCCGGACCGACCGTGTTTCTCCGCGACGTGGGCTACGTCGAGGACGCCTCAGACATTCTGACCAGTTATGCGCTCATCGACGGTAAACGCAGCGTCTACATCCCGGTTACCAAACGCGCCGACGCCTCGACACTCTCTGTCGTGCAGACGGTCACCGCGGAGCTGCCGCGCATGCGGGCGGCGATTCCCGACGACATCACCGTCAACTTCGCATTCGATCAGTCCGGCTACGTCAGGAACGCGATTCGCGCGCTGGTCACCGAAGGCACCCTTGGCGCGCTGCTGACCGGCCTGATGGTTCTGCTCTTCCTGCGGCATTTCCGCAGCTCGATCATCGTTGTCCTGACGATTCCGCTGGCGCTGCTCGCCGCGGTCGTCGCGCTGTGGGGAGCAGGGCAGACGATCAACATCATGACGCTCGGCGGACTCACGCTGGCCATCGGCATCCTCGTCGACGAGTCGACGGTCGCGATCGAAAACATCCATACGCACCTGGCGCGCGGAAAGCCGCGCGCGCGTGCGGTCGTCGATGCGGTCTCCGAAGTGGCCGTCCCGATGATGCTGGCGATGCTCTGCATCCTTGCTGTCTTTGCGCCGTCGTTTTTCATGGTCGGCGTCGGCCGGGCGCTGTTCGTGCCGCTGGCGTTGTCCGTCGGGTTCGCGATGGCCGCCTCCTACGTGCTCGCGCTCACGTTCGTGCCGATTCTCTACACCTGGATCGGCGGCGGGCTGCACCGATCGCACGAGGGCGGTCCGTTCGATCGATTCAGGCAGCGGTACGGCCGCGTCGTGACCTCGTTCGTGCGCCTGCGCTGGGCGGTGCTCGCGGTCTATCTCGTGATCTCGGGCGCCACGGTCTATTTCGTCGGCGGCGCGCTGGGGACAGAGATTTTCCCCAGCGCCGACTCGGGACAGATTCAGGTCCGTCTCCGCGCGCCGACCGGCACACGCGTCGAGCGGACGGAGCGGATGGCGCTGCGGGTGCTCGACACCGTCGCCGAGGCGGTGGGTCCGGAAAATGTCCAGGCGAGTCTCGGCTTTGTCGGCTCGCAGCCGTCGAGCTATCCGGTCAATCTCATTCACCTGTGGACCGGTGGCCCGCACGAGGCGGTGATGCTGATCTCCATGAAGCCCGAACGCAAGGTGTCCACAGGCGAGCTCCAGGAACTGCTGCGCGCGAAGATCGACGACATCGTGCCAGGCGCGATCGTCTCCTTCGAGGCCGCGGATCTCGTCAACCAGGTCATGAGCTTCGGATCGCCCACGCCAATCGAGGTGGCCGTCGCCGGACCGAACATGGCAAACAACCGCCAGTACGCCGACAAGCTGAAGTCGGAGATGGCGAAGATCGACACGCTTCGCGATTTGCAGTTCGGGCAGGCGCTCGACTACCCGGTACTGCGCGTCAACATCGACCGCGAGCGCGCCGGACAGCTGGGTGTGACGGTCAATCAGGTCGGCAGGTCGCTCGTCGCGGCGACCTCGTCCAGCCGGTTCGTGACGCCGAACTACTGGGCCGATCCGAACTCCGGCATCGCCTATCAGGTGCAGGTCGAGATCCCGCAGCATGAGATGTCCTCGATGGAAGACGTGCTCAATGTCCCGGTGATGCAGAATGGTGCGCCGCGACCGCTCCTCGGCGACGTCGCGACGATCTCGCAGCAAACCGCCATCGGCGAGTACCACCGCTACAACCAGCAGCGCATGGTCACGCTGACGGCCAACGTCGCCGGCGCTGACCTGGGTTCGGCGTCCGACGACGTCTTCACCGCCGTTGCCAGGACCGGCGATCCGCCAGCCGGCGTGACGGTGACCGTGCGCGGTCAGGTCGCGCCGATGCGGCAGACCCTGGACGGTCTGCGATCCGGCCTCGGTCTAGCCGTGGTCGCCATCTTCCTGCTCCTGGCGGCGTACTTCCAGTCGCTCAAGATCGCCCTGATCGTCATCGGAACGATTCCGGCGGTCATCGCCGGGGTAGCGCTGAGCCTGCTGCTCACCGGCAGCACCTTGAACGTGCAGTCGTTCATGGGCGCCATCATGGCCATTGGCGTCGCCGTTGCGAACGCCATCCTGCTCGCGACCTTCGCCGAGCAATACCGTCAGCAGGGCGCAGACGCCGGGGTCGCCGCGACGCGGGGCGCGACGAGTCGCCTGCGGCCGATCCTCATGACGACGTTCGCCATGATCGCCGGGATGGTACCGACAGCCATGGGTGCCGAGCAGCTCGCGCCGCTCGGGCGTGCCGTCATCGGCGGCCTCGCCGCGTCCACCGTGGCGACGCTCCTCGTGCTGCCGGCGCTGTTCGCGCTCGTCCAGCGTCGGGCGACCGCCGCGTCGCCGTCTCTCGATCCCGACGATGTCATGAGCCGCCATCATTCAGGAGAAACCGCATGACGCGCGTACGACTGGTTCCCGTCTGCGTGATCGTCCTCGCCGCAAGCGCGGCGCAGCTGTCCGGCCAGAGTACCCCGTCACTGGAGACGACGAAGGTCGTCTCGCAGGCCCTCGACAAGACCATCACGATTCCGGGCGACCTGACGCCGTATCAGGGCGTGAACCTGCACGCCAAGGTGTCGGGGTTCGTGCAGTCGGTGGCCGTGGACCGCGGCTCGTGGGTCAAGCGTGGCCAGGTGCTGGCGCGATTGTCCGCCCCCGAGCTCCGCGCCCAGCGTGCGGAGGCGGAAGCGAAGGTCCAGGCGGTGCGGGCGCAGCAGGCAGAAGCCCAGGCGAAGATGGTGTCGGCGCAGAGCACCTACGAACGCCTGAAGGCCGCGAGCCAGACGCCGGGTGTCGTCGCGGGGAACGACGTCGAGATCGCCGAGCGGACCTTCGAGGCGCTGCGCTCCCAGGTCGAGGCGCTGAAGAGCAGCGGCGCCGCGGCGGAGGCGGCGCTCAAGGCGGTCACCGAGCTGGAAGCGTACCTCGAGATCGACGCCCCCTTCGATGGCGTGATCACCGAGCGCAACGTCCACCCCGGGAGCCTGGTCAGCCAGTCCAGCGGAGCGATGCTCCGGATCGAGCAGATCACGCGTCTGCGGCTGACCGTGCCGGTGCCCGAAGCGTACGTGGGCGCCATCATGAACGGCACCAGGGTGGACTTCAAGGTATCCGCGTTCCCCGATCGGACGTTTCAGGGTGTCATTGCCCGCCCCTCGCACTCGCTCGACCTGAAGACGCGAAGCATGCAGGTGGAACTGGACGTGATGAATGCCAAGCAGGTGCTCGCGCCGGGCATGTTTGCCGAAGTGCAATGGCCCGTCTCGCGGGCACAAGCCACGTTGTTCGTGCCGACGACCGCCGTGGTGCGGACCTCGGAGCGCCAATTCGTCGTCCGCGTGCGCAACGGCGTGGCGGAGTGGGTGGACGTCAGGCGCGGTCAAGTGAATGGGAACGTGATCGAGGTGTTCGGCAATCTCAGGGAAGGCGACGTCGTCGTGCGACGCGGCAACGATGAAATCCGCCCGGGCACAAAGGTCACGACGACACCAGCCAAGAGCTGATACCCGGACTCGTCGCCTCCGCCTTCCGGCGGAAGAGGAAGAAAGAATTACGGCGTCGCCGGCGGATGGTGCCGCACATCCTGCGCCGACACCATGAAGATCACGTCCTCCGCGATGTTCGTGGCGTGATCGCCGATGCGCTCGAGATGGCGCGAGACGAGGATCAGGTCGAGCGCCGGCTCGATCGTCTCCACGCTCTGCAGCATGTAGGTGAGCAGCTCCCGGAACACCTGGGTCTTCAGCGCGTCGAGCTCGTCGTCGGAATTCAACACCGAGCGCGCCAGCTCGGTATCGCGTTTCACATATGAATCCAGCGCGTCCCGCAGCATCGTCTGCGCGATGGTTCCCATACGCGGGATATCGATCAGCTGCTTCACCGGGGCGTGGCCGAGATACCGTACGGCCGCCTCCGCGATGTTGACGGCAAGATCGCCGACCCGCTCGAGGTCGCTGTTGATCTTCACCGCGGCGACGATGGCGCGGAGATCGGTGGCCATCGGCTGATAGAGCGCCAGCAGACGGAAGCTGCGGTTGTCCACGTCGATGTGCAGCCGGTTGATCGGCTCGTCGCCCGTCAGCACCTTGTCGAGCAGTCCGTGCTCGCGTGCGACGAGCCCTTCGACGGCCGCGCGCACGCGTTCCTCCGCCAGCCCGCCCATCTCGAGCAGCCGCCCCTTCAGCGTCTCGAGCTCCTCCTGGAAGTGACGTACCGTCTGTTCCACTAACCGAATCTCCCGGTCACGTAATCCTCTGTCAACTTTTCGGTTGGATTCGTGAATATTTTGTCCGTACGGTCGTACTCGACGAGGCGGCCGAGCCAGAAGAACGCCGTGAAATCCGACACCCGCGCCGCCTGTTGCATGTTGTGGGTGACGATCACCACCGTGTATTTCTTTTTCAGGTCGTAGACCAGCTCCTCGATGCGCTGCGTGGCGATCGGATCGAGCGCCGAGGCCGGTTCGTCCATCAGCACGATCTCCGGCCGCACTGCGAGGGTGCGCGCGATGCAGAGCCGCTGCTGCTGTCCGCCGGAGAGGCTCAGCGCGGACTTGCCGAGGCGGTCCTTCACCTCGCTCCAGAGCGCGGCGCGCGTCAGGGCGGCCTCG
>JAICQE010000180.1 GCA_025938035.1 Vicinamibacteria bacterium | reverse complement strand
GATCACCTCCTTCCGGTCGCCGCGCGTCGGCGGAAGAACCAGGCCGGTCGCGCTGGCATAGACGACGATTGAGACGCTGTCGTTTTCGCCGAGCTGATCGACCAGCAGTTTCAGACCGCTCTTGACCAGCGGCAGCTTCTGCGGCTCGTTCATCGAGCCCGAGACATCGATCAGGAACACGAGGTTGCTGGCTGGCCGCCGGCCACGGTCGATCTCGCGCGCCTTGACGCCGAAGCGCACCAGACGATGCCGCGAGTTCCACGGTGCGGTGGTCACGGCCATGCTGACGCCAATGGGGCGCCCAGCCGACGGATTCGGATAGTCGTAGGTGAAGTAGTTGACCATCTCTTCGATCCGGACGGCGTCCTGCGGCGGCATCTGGTTCTGGTCGAGGAACCGCCGGATGTTCGAGAACGAGGCTGTATCCACGTCGATGGAAAAGGTCGCCAGCGGTTCCTGGCTCGCCCGCACGAACGCGTTCTCGCCGGTCCGCGCGTAGGATTCATTCGCGGTGTTCGGACGGACGCGCGTGAGGCTGTCGGACACGCCACCCGACAATGGTGCCGTCCAGCCCGCGGGCGGCAACACTCTTCCTGGAACTCCTGCTGGAACTGATCCTGGAATGCCTCCTACGACTCCTCCTGGGACTCCTCCGGGGACACCGCCCGCAACGCCCCCACCGATACCGACCGCCTGGCCGTCCACCATGACGCGGCCCTGGTTCTGAGCATCGGTTCCGCCGCGAAACACAGGTCCGCCACTTCTACCGCCACCGCCACGTCCCCCGACGGCAGCAGGGGCGGGGGCGGGGGCAGCGGCAGGGGCAGGGGTCAAGGGGAGGATGTTGTCGAGGGGGCGGACCGATTGACGAGCGCTCGGCGTATCGACCACTGGCGCGTCACCAACCACCGTGACCGACTCCACCGGCGCCGTGGCCGCCGCGCCGGCGGCTTCGGGAACGATATTGCTCGACGGAGCAGGCGCCGGCGCGCTCGCCTGAACCGGTGTCGATTTGCCGGTCGATGGAACCGGCAGGACCGTCGCACGTGGGTTGGGGACGGCAGGCGGCGCTGGCTTTTCGGCAACGCGTCCGATCTGCGGTGCGGACTGTGGCATGCGCACGGCAACAGAGACCGCGATCGCGATGACCGCCGCCGACGCCAGGCCCACAGCCCATCGCATCGTCGGCATGGCGAACCAGCCTGCTCGTGGTGCATCCGCCGCCTGCCGGATCGACGCCCGTTGCGCCGCGGTCAGAACGTCCGCTGGCGCTTCGTCAAAGGCTTCCGCGAGCGCCACGGAGGCGGCCTTGAGATCCTCGACCAGCGCGCGCGCTTCGTCGGACGACTCGAGGAGGCGCTCGACCGCCTCGGATTCAGCCTTGTCGAGCTCGCCGAGTACGTACGCCGTCCACTTCGGATCGTTCGGATTGATTCGCGTCATAACCGGCTCCTGTCGGGTGCTCGCCCAGGTGGCTGCGGATCGCGCGCACTGCTTTATGAAGAAGGAAGCCCACGTTGCTCGTGGAGAGTGCAGTGATCGCCGCGATTTCCTTGTAGCTCAAGCCACCCTGAAACTTGAGGTAGACGACTTCACGTTGATTGCGGGGGAGTGTCTCGAGGACGTCGAGGACGCGGCCGAGTGCCTGACGCGCGTCGTGCTGCCCGTCGAGGTCGTACACCACCGGCGCTTCGGCGTCTTCGAGCGGCGTCGACCGGGACGCCTTTTCGCGTGTGTCGAGCGCCAGGTTCCGGCAGACCGTGAACAGCCATGCCGCCAGATGTCCGTCCACTCGCGCCGGGTCCTCCCGGCACAGCCGAAGGAAGGTCTCCTGGACGACGTCCCGGGCCATCTCCGCGTCGCCGAGCAGCCATTTCGCATAGCGGATCAATGGCCGCTCGTGGCGATCGAGCGCGTCAACCACCCATTGGGTGTTTGGCATCCGGCTCATTCGAGTCCCCGATCTAGATAACGGAGCAGCGGGAGATTTATTAGACAATGGCGAGACCCATCCAACCACCGAAGCGCTGGCTGCGTCTATGACTACGTGCCGCGCGCCGCACGAACGTCACTTGCCGTCGGGCTCGCCGCCGTCGTTGCCCTCGGAACCCTTGACGCAGACCAGGCTGCACAATCGGCGCGGCCAGACGTTCCGGCCTATGAGGCGTCGATCCGGCAGAATACGACGCCCGACGCCCGACCGATCGGCGGACAAGGCCGGCGACCAGACGGGTTCGTTGTCACTGCGGCGCGGCCGCGCGACCTCGTCGGCATCGCGTACGACACGTTCAACTTTGGCCGGATCGTCGGCCTTCCCGCCTGGACGTCCGACGAACGTTACGACGTCGTCGCGAAGACCACCGGCGAACTGAAGGATGTGCGCGTTCTCCTCCAGGCGCTGCTGCGGGATCGGTTCGCAATGCGATCGCATACGGAAGTCAGGCAGGTGCCGTCGTACGTGCTCACCATGCTCCATCCGGACGGCAGGCCGGGACCGCGCCTCAAACCCGCGGCCGTCAACTGTGACGATGCGGAGGCCGTGGAGAAAGCGAGAGCCACCAAGGCACCGGGCGCGCCGTTGTGCAACGGTGTATCCGGGAGAAATCGGATCTGGTTCAGCGGCATGCGCATCGGATCCGTCGCGAACGCCCTCGCCTCTCTGCTCAATCGGCCGGTGATCGACAGAACCGGCCTCACCGGCCGATTTGATGTCGACGTTGAATACGCGGCGCCGGACGTCCCCGATCCGGCAGATGCGTCAGACCGTGTGTCTGTTTTTACGGCGCTCCAGGAACAACTCGGCTTACGCCTTCAGCCGGAGGACGTGCCGATGGAAGTGCTGATCGTCGACAGCATCGCCCGCCCTACCGACAACTAACGCTGCTCTCCGATCAGCACCGCGACGTTCCCGACTTTGTGTCCGCTGTCGGCGTAGCGGTGCGCGGCGACGATTTCGGCGAGCGTGTGGCGGCGTCCGATCACCGTCCGCAGTCTGCCGGCATCGATCAGTTCCCGCAGGAAGACGAGGTCCGCCTGCACAGGGGCTGCAGCGCCGGTGATGAATCGCGCCCGGCCGCGGAGATGGAACCAACCCCCCGTGACGAGCGCGCGCGCGATTGCTCCAACCCCACCTGAAAAGCCGACCAGGAGATAGCGGCCTGCCGGCTTGAGCGCCCGCACGCTGCGCGGGAATCCCGCCTTGCCGAGCAGATCGACGACGACGTCGTAAATCGGCCCGTCGTCGACGAAGTTTCGCGTCGTGTAGTCGATCACGTCGTCGGCGCCAAGCGAGCGCACCAGATCGGCGTTGCCGCCGCTGCAGACGGCGGTGACGTGCGCACCGAAGTGCTTCGCCAGCTGCACGGCGAACACGCCAAGGCTCCCCGATGCGCCGTGAATGAGCACGCGTTCGCCGGGGACGAGCTTCGCCCGTCGCAGAAAGTACAGCGAGCACGCCGCGCCAACGAACACGGTGCCCGCTTCCGCGAATGACATGCTCGCGGGTTTGTGCGCGAGGAAACCGTCCTGCGGCACGCACGCCAACTCGGCGTGAGCGGCGAATTTATCCCCGCGCGCACCGTAGACCTCGTCGCCGGGCGCGAACCGCGTCACGGCTGCGCCCACGGCCTCGACCGTCCCGGCGAGATCGACGCCGAGGACTTTGGGTGTGCGGCGGAATGCCGTCAGCAGGCGAATCAGGAGCGGACCGCTGCGAAACATCCGGTCCCCGTAGCACACGCTCGACGCACGGACGCGGACGAGCACCTCGTTGTCTGCGGGAACAGGCGCCGGCACCTCGCGGACTTCCACCACCTCCGGAGGCCCATACCGCGTGACGACTGCCGCCTTCATCGCTGCTCGCGGATACGGCGAACGGGATGGGAACGTTCAGTCCCGTGCACCCTTGATTTGAATCAATACGGCGTGGTTCGCGCATCGCGTAGCATCGCGACGCCCACCGCATGATCAAGTCGTCAGATGCTGGCCCGTCGCTGCGGGCCGCTTCGTTCGGGCCAGGGAACCCCGACGTCGTCCGGCTGCTGTCCTCTGACGAGCGGGCAGAGATTTCCAACATCGCGACCATCGTCGAGCTTCCGCCAGGCAGAGTCGTCTACCGCGAAGGGGCCAACGCCCAGGCGGTCTTCATCGTGGCGGAAGGCGTGGTCAAAGTGTTTCGTGACCTGCCGAGCGGCAGGCGGCGCGTCATGGCGTTCCTCTTTGCCGATGACGCATTCGGTCTCGCCCAGTCGGGCCATTACGTGTACAGCGTCCAGACGATCACCGCCGTACAGCTGTACCGCATACGGGTGGCGACCCTCACGGTCACCCTGCGCAACAGCGGAGAGCTGGCGTCTCAATTCCTGTGCAAGGTGATGCATGAGCTCCGCGGCGCGCTGCGCCACAACGTCATCCTTGCGCGGCGCGATGCGGTTGGCCGGCTGGCCATGTTTCTGCTCATGCTCGAGCAGAACGCGCCCAGAGACGATTCGCGGATCGCGCTCCCGATGAGACGTTCGGACATTGCGAATTATCTCGGACTGTCGCAGGAATCCGTCAGCCGTGCCTTGAGCAGGCTCGAACGGAGCAGCGTCATTGCCTTCGATGGACGCCACGAACTGCGCGTCCTGGATAGACCGAGGTTCGAAAGGATTGTCAGCGCCCTGTAAGCCCCGCGCGGCGAACATGTTCGACACGACATTCGTCAAAGGACGTGGCGTCCCCCACCCGGCGATAATTGAGACAAAACAGCGCAAGAGGAGCGCGGCGCATGAAATCCAGACTACTGGCGATCGCCCTGGCGATCTGCTCGGCTCCAGCGATCCTGCTCGGGCAGCAGGATCTCGCGGGCACCTGGCAAGGCACGCTGACCACATCTGCCGCGCAGCTGCGAATCGTTCTCAGGGTCAGCAGAGCGGCCGACGGCAAGCTCGAGGGACAGCTGATCGCGATCGATCAGGGGGCGCAGCCGAGGACGATGAGCATGCTCTCCGTGGACGGGCGGGTCGTGAAGTGGAAAGTGGATGCGTTGAGCGCGACCTACGAGGGGACGTTCACCCCGGACGGGAATGCGATCAACGGCATGGTCACTCAGACTGCCGCGCCACAGCCGCTGAACTTTGTCCGCGCGACACCGCAGACGGCATGGGCCATTCCCGAGCCGACACCACCCCCGCGACCGATGGATGCGGCGGCGGATCCGGGGATTGAAGTCGCCACGGTCAAGCTCAGCCCTCCCGACGTTCGCGGGCGCGGCATCGGGTGGCGAGGCGCGACGTTGAACGTCACCAATTACAACCTCCTCAACGCGATCACGTTTGCCTACGATGTGCACGAACAGCAGGTCTCAGGCGGCCCGGCCTGGAAGTCGACGGACCGGTTCGAGATCGTGATCAAGCCGGATACGCCGGGTCAGCCCAACCCGCGCCAGGTGAGGCGGTTGATCCAGAGGGTACTCACTGAGCGCTTTCAGCTTGCGTTTCACACCGAAAAGCGAGAGGTGTCGGTGTACGCCATCACACAGCTGCCAAACGTCCCGCTCAAGATGACCGCGGCGGCACCGGGATCGAACCTGCCGACGCTCCGATACCCGCAGGCGGGCCTGCTTCCAGCCCGAAACGCGACGCTCAGCGAGCTTGCGCAGTCTCTGCAAACGGCCGTGATGGATCGTCCGGTGATCAATCTGACGAAGATTGAAGGGCGATACGATTTCACGCTCGACTGGATGCCCGACGAAACCCAGTTCGCGACGTTCGGCCGCGTGAATGTGCCGGACACCGGCAAGCCAAACATCTACGAAGCATTCCGCGAGCAGCTGGGCCTGCGGCTTGAAGCGACGCGGGCGCCGGCCGACATCATCGTCATCGACAAGGTTGAAAAGCCTTCGGAGAACTGAGACGCGCGAGTGATATTCTCCTGCCCCATGAGCAGGATCCTGTGCATCGCCGTCGCTGCGCTTCTTTCCGCCGTCATGGGCGGCCCTGCCGGCGCACAGGGACGCGGAGGTATTCCCGTTCCGCCATTGCCGGACCAGCCGTGGGAGTACCAGACGGCGAACGCCAGGATTCGCGTGCGCGTGCTGACCGCCGGTCTCGAGAATCCCTGGAGCCTCGAGTTCCTGCCTGACGCGTCGATCCTGATCACCGAACGGAACGGACGGCTGCGCCATTTCAAGGACGGCGTGCTTTCCGGTCCGGTTGCGGGCCTGCCCGCCGTGGTCTCCGACAACTTCATCAGCGGTCTGCACGACCTCAAGCTGCACCCCAACTTCGCCCAGAACCGGCTCGTCTACTGGGTCTACAACAAGGCCGACGCTCCCGCCCCGGCAGCCGCGGCGCCCGCAGCGGGAGGCCGCGGAGGCGCGGCCGGGGCCGGCGGTGGCCGAGGCGGCGCCACGAGAACACTGACGGTCGCCCGCGGTGTCTTCGATGGCACGGCGCTGACGAAGGTCGAGGACGTCATCAGGATGCCAGGCGCGAGCACGGTGTCGCGCATGCTCTTCCTGCCGGACGGCACGCTGCTCGTGAGCACGTGGGGCGAGCCCGGGCAGATGGCGCAGGACAAGATGGGCCTGAGCGGCAAGATCCTGCGCTACAACGCCGATGGCACGGTCCCGAAGGACAACCCGTTCGTCGGCAAGGAGGGCTACCGGGCGGAGATCTACACGCTCGGCCACCGCACGCCCGAAAGCCTCGTCTGGCACGAGCCGACGAAGACGATCTGGGAGTCCGAAATGGGCCCGAACGGCGGCGACGAGATCAACGTGATCAAGGCGGGCGGCAACTACGGCTGGCCGCTCGTGAGCCTCGGCCGCTCCTACGCCGGGCCGTATCAGCCTGAAGGCTTTGAAGCCGAGGGCATGGTCGCGCCGGTCGTCAACTTCGTGCCGTCGATCTCGACGACGGGCATGACGTTCTATACGGGCGAGCGATTCCCGGCGTGGAAGGGCAATCTCTTCATCGGCGGCGTGCGCTACGGCGAGGTCCCGGGCACGGGTCGTATCCAGCGCATCGTCTTCAACACCGCCATGGAAGAAACCCGCCGTGAGACGCTGCTCGAGGACAAGCGCTGGCGCATCCGCGACATCCGTCAAGGCCCGGACGGGCTCCTCTACGTGATCACCGACGAGCGCAACGGGGCGTTGCTGCGCATCGAACCGGCTGACTAAGGCTCCTCCTGCGACATTTCGGAGGTCTCATTGAATCGTCCGGCGTTCGCGTCTGCGCGGTTCGTGGTCGCCTGTGCCGTGTTCATGAGCGCGATGATCCTGGCCGGCGGCACCGGTCTCGCTCAAACGGCGCGAACACCAGTCGCGACAACGCCATTCTTCGCGTTCTTCAGCGACTTCGCGACCAACCTGCACGACGCGCTGATCACGGCTGCCAACGCTCGTCGCCGCAAGGTGCCGGAGCTCTTTCAGCAAGGCGTGGAAAAGGCGTGCTTCGATGCGCTGCCCGCGGCCGAGCGCGCGTCGTGGACCGGCGCCGTGGACTATTACGCCGCGATTGTGGCGCCTTCCGGCTACCAGGGTCGCGAGCAAATCTTTACGCGGTTGTCGCTGGCTGGCATCGCGGCACTGAGCGACTTCAACAACGATGCCGACAGGCGATTCGTCCAGATCACGGCGAGTATGCGTGAGGCTGCGACGCCGGCATACGAACGCTGCCGTTGGTCCGCCCAGGACGCGGCAAACCGCCGATGGATCGCAGATCTTGCCGTACTGCTCGAACGGCACGAACAAATGCTTGGCGAGCGGTTTTCACGCGTGTTCGCGACACCCTGGGCGGCACTGCCGTTCGCGGTGGACGTCGTCGAGACGTTCATCGAAACCGGTGGGAACGCGCAGAACTTGAACCCTCCCGGACTGCACATTCTGGTGTCCCGGACCGCTCCGACCGCCCAAGGTCCAGCAGCGCTCGAGACGATTTTCCACGAAGCCGCGCACTTCCTGATGGGCGGGGGCAACGTGGTACCGACGGCGCTGCGAGCAGCCGTCAAAGAGCTAGGCAGTCCTGCGTTCCGGGAAGTCGAGCACGCCGTACAGTTCTATCTCGTGGGCGAAGAGCTGCGACGGTCCTTCGCACAGGCCGGCATCGCCTACGAGACACACATCGAAGGGTTCTACCGGCGAGGTGTGTATAGCCCGCAGCTACGCGCGGCGATGGAACAGTCGTGGGGCCCGGTAGTGGCCGGCAGCCGGACGGTGCAGGAGGCTGCCACGACTTTCATCCGGGCACTTCACGCCCTGCAGAAGTAGCAGCGATCCGTCACAGCCACACTGAACGGGCGCTGAACGCAACTCGCAGCTCTCATCCTTGGGGCCGCACTTGCCGTTGGCTTGGGTGAGGCGAGGCAGCCATCGATCGCAGGCGCCTGGACGCTGTCCATCGAACATCTCGGAGTGAAACTGGTGCTCGAGGAGAAGAAGAGCATCGTCACCGGAACGCTCGACT
>JAICQE010000235.1 GCA_025938035.1 Vicinamibacteria bacterium | reverse complement strand
ACGCGGCGTGCTGTTCACCATCGTGACGATGGTGCTCTTTGGCGGCGTTTATCACGTGGCCTTGTGGGCGGTCGGCCAGGTCGCCTTTCCGGTACAGGCGCAAGGCAGCTTGATCCGGCGCGATGACGGATCGTTCATTGGTTCCAGCCTAATCGCGCAGGCGTTCGCGCGATCCGAGTACTTCCATCCGCGGCCTTCCGCGGTCGACTACAACGCGGCGTCTACCGGCGGATCGAATTTCGGGCCATCGAATCCGGAACATCTCGAGCTCGTGAAGGAGCGACTGACTGAGGTGATGGCGGCGGAGTCGGCACCGGCTAGCGACGTCCCCTCGGAGATGATCACGGCCAGCGGTGGCGGGCTCGACCCGCACATTCCACCGGCCGCGGCGCACCTGCAGGCCGGACGTGTGGCCGCCGCACGCGGCATTGATTCGAACCGCATTCGGGCGTTGATCGATGCGCATACCGACCCGCCGACCTTTGGCTTCCTCGGCCGGGCGCGGGTGAACGTCCTTGAGCTGAATCTCGCCTTGGATCGGGAATTGGGCCGGCCGGTCAACGGCCAACGGTGAACGCTATGACGGAGCGCGCGCGCAAGTTGTCGATCTGGGACCAGGCGATTGTCAGACCGGCGATTCTGGAGGCCTTCCGCAAGCTCGATCCGCGGGTTCAGTTCAGAAATCCGGTGATGTTCATCGTCCTGGTCGGCAGCCTGCTGACGAGCATCGTCTTCGTGCAGGAACTCGTGAGCGGCGCCGGGCGGCCACTCTTCACCGGCCAGGTCGCGTTCTGGCTCTGGTTCACCGTGCTGTTCGCGAACTTCGCGGAGGCGATGGCCGAAGGCCGTGGCAAGGCACAGGCGGACACGCTTCGGAAAACGAAGACGGAAACGGTCGCGAACCGATTCACGGCCGACGAGCGCCTGGAGACGGTGCCCGCGACAACTCTCCGCCGCGGCGATGTGGTCATGGTTCGCGCCGGCGAGTTTATTCCGGCCGACGGCGAGATCATCGAGGGGATCGCCTCAGTTGACGAGTCCGCCATCACGGGGGAGTCTGCGCCGGTCATTCGCGAATCCGGTGGCGACCGGTCTGCGGTCACCGGAGGCACTCGCGTCATTTCGGACTGGATCAAGGTGCGCGTGACCTCCGACCCTGGCCACACGTTCCTCGACCGCATGATTGCACTCGTCGAGGGTGCGGAACGGCAGAAGACGCCCAACGAGATCGCGCTGAACATCCTGCTCGCGCTTCTCACGCTCGTCTTCCTGCTGGTCGTCGTCACTATCCAGCCGTTCGCGTATTACGCGGGCACGGACATCCCGATTCCGGTCCTCATCGCGCTGCTCGTCTGCCTGATCCCGACGACCATCGGCGCCCTGATTTCCGCCATCGGCATCGCCGGCATGGACCGTCTAGTCCAGCACAACGTCCTGGCGATGTCGGGCCGCGCTGTCGAGGCCGCAGGGGACGTCAACACGCTGCTGCTGGACAAGACGGGGACCATCACCCTCGGCAACCGCCAAGCTACCGAGTTCCTGCCATTACCGGGCGTGGCGGATGGAGAGCTGGCGGACGCCGCACAGCTCGCCTCGCTGGCGGACGAAACGCCCGAAGGTCGCTCGATCGTGGTCCTGGCGAAGGAGCGCTACCGGCTGCGTGGCCGAGAGCTCGCCGACAAAGCCACCGCGTTCGTGCCGTTTACCGCCCAGACCCGGATGTCCGGCGTGAACCTCGACGGGCGCGAGATCCGCAAGGGGGCAGCCGATGCCGTGAGCGCGTACGTCGCGGGCCACGGCGGTCACATCCCGGCGGAGTTGCAGGGGCTCGTGGACCAGATCGCACGGTCGGGCGGCACACCACTCGTCGTCGCCGAGCGTAACCGTCCGCTTGGGGTGATTCATCTCAAGGACATCGTGAAGGGCGGGATGCAACAGCGGTTCGACGCCCTGCGCGCCATGGGCATCAGAACCGTCATGATCACCGGCGACAACCCGCTCACTGCGGCAGCAATCGCGAGGGAAGCAGGCGTCGACGACTTCCTCGCCGAAGCGAAGCCCGAAGACAAGATGGCGCTCATCAAGCGCGAGCAGGCCGAGGGCAAGCTCGTCGCGATGACCGGCGATGGCACCAACGACGCCCCAGCGCTCGCCCAAGCAGACGTCGGCGTGGCGATGAACACCGGAACGACCGCCGCCAAGGAAGCTGGCAACATGGTCGATCTCGATTCGAACCCGACCAAGCTGATCGAGATCGTCGAGATCGGCAAACAGCTGCTGATGACGCGCGGCGCCCTGACGACGTTCTCGATCGCGAACGACGTGGCGAAGTACTTCGCCATCATCCCGGCGATGTTCATTCTCGCCTTTCCGCAGCTGGGCGT
>JAICQE010000090.1 GCA_025938035.1 Vicinamibacteria bacterium | reverse complement strand
TCCAGAGCCTGACGAGCAGCTGCTCGATCTGATGCACGCGCTGGGAGCGCAAATCGGCAACTTCTATGCACGTGCGGTCATGCTGGACCGTCTGCGCGAAAGCGAGGAGCGCTACTCGACGCTGGTCGAGCTCGCGGCGATCGGCATCAGCCACGTCGATCTCGACGGGCGGTTCGTCCATGTCAATCGCCAGCTGTGCGACATGCTCGGGTACACGCGCGAGGAGCTGCTCCAGTTGAATGTCCGGGATATTTCGCACCCCGACGATCGCCATGCGACCGACAAGGACCGCGCGCGGCTGCATGCTGGTGAGATCGATTTCTTCAAGGCCGAGAAGCGGTACCTCCGCAAGGACGGATCGCCGGTGTGGGTGCACCTGACCGTCAGAGCCAGACGAGGAGCCGACGGCCACCGTGTGCATGACATCTCGATCGTCGAGGACATCACCGACCGCCGCGAAGCGCAGTCGCGCATCGAGTACCTGGCGACGCACGACGAGATGACGGGCCTGGCGAACCGGACGCTGTTCAGCGAACTGCTCTCGCGGGCCGTTGCGCGCGAGCACCGCCATCACCGGCGGTTTGCGGTCCTGTTCATCGATCTCGACCGCTTCAAGATCGTCAACGACTCGCTCGGCCATGACGGCGGCGACGAGGTGTTGAAGGCCGTGGCGTCGAGGCTCTGCGCCAGCGTACGGTCCAGCGACGTGATTGCCCGGTTCGGCGGCGACGAGTTCGTGCTGCTGGTGCACGAGATTCCCGATCGGCCCGCAGCCTCCACCATCGCCCGCCATCTCCTGTCGCTGGTTCTCAAGCCGGTGACGGTCGGGGGACAGCAGTGCCGGGTGACGGCCAGCATCGGCGTGGCGATCTTTCCCGACGACGCAGAGGACGCCAATGCATTGCTGAAGCGGGCGGACATGGCCCTGTACCGCGCGAAGGAAGAGGGGAAGAACACGTTTCAGTTCTACTCGCCCGACCTCGGCGCGCGGTCCGAGGAGAAGCTCAAGATCGAGACCTGCCTGCGTGACGCCCTCGCGCAGAACCAGCTGTCGCTGCACTACCAGGCAAAAGTGGACATGAAGACCGGCGCGATCCGCGGCGTCGAAGCGCTGCTGCGCTGGTCGCACCCGGAATTGGGCTCCGTCTCGCCGACACGCTTCATCCCGATTGCCGAGGAGTGCGGTCTCATCGTGCCGATCGGCCACTGGGCGATGACCAGCGCGTGCGCCCAGAGCGTTGCCTGGCTGCGCCAGGGACTGCCGCCGATCTGCATGGCCGTCAATCTGTCGCCGCGTCAGTTTCTCGACCCGAATCTCGTCAACGTCATCACCGGGGTGATCGAAGAAACCGGGATCCAGCCGCATCTGCTGGAGCTGGAGATCACCGAAAGCGTGATGTCGCACGACATGGACTCGGCGCTGGCGAAGCTCACGGCGATCCGCAATCTCGGCGTGCGCCTGGCCATCGACGATTTCGGCACCGGCTACTCCTCGTTGTCGCAGCTCAAGCGGTTCCCGATCGACGTGCTGAAGATCGATCGCTCGTTCATCAAGGGCATTCCGTCGGACAAGGAGGACATCGCCATCACCGAGGCGATCCTGGCGCTGGCGGGCAGCCTTGGCGTGCGCATCGTGGCGGAAGGCGTCGAGACGGCCGAGCAGCAGACGTTCCTGCAGCGGCACGACTGCCACGAGATGCAGGGGTTCTATTTCAGCCGTCCCATTCCGCCGGAGGACTTCGCGCGTCTCCTGCGGAGTCACACGACCAGTGCCGCGCCCGTGCGGTAAAGACGCCCCGCCTCCAGCACGACTGTTGCCTCAGCACGGACGATGGTAGGATGCGGCAACTCGCCGCATCCCGAAAATGCTGAGGAATTGCGACGATGCAGGCTACCGAGATGGAAGAAGTACTCAAAAATCTCGATCGACGGCTCACGAACGTCGAGCAGATTTTGCCAACCCTCGCGACGAAAGAGGATCTCAAGGCCTTTGCGACGAAAGAGGATCTCAAGGCTTTGGCCACGAAGGAGGAACTGAAGCAGGGGCTCAGTGAGGTTCGGGCGCACGCGGTGATGCTTTTCGAGCAAACGCAGGAGCAGCTCGGAATCATCGCCACGCACCTCGCCGAGATCTCTCAGCGTCTTCCGCCACGCCCGTAGCCTCTCCAGGTGCCCGCGTGGATTTCGAGAAGCCGACCGCGGCGCCCGCGGGCCGGGGGCAAATCCGTGGAACTGACAGGCTCGGTTCTGTCGCTGCGCGACGCCAGCGCCGCACGCCTCGCGCCTGCAATCGAACGCGGCGAGCCCGCGTCCGTTGTTGCCTATGAGGACCTCGGTCCCGAGGCGCTCTACGCCCTCGAGCTCGACCGTTTGCCCGCCGCAATTTTCACGAGGAATCGCGGACGAAGTGGCGCCGGGCGCGGTGATTGCAGACGACAAATCGCGGAGGAGTTATGACCTGGCTGCGATTGCTGCTCGTGCTCGTCACAACGATCTCGCTCACGGCATGCGAGGTCGTCGGCGATATCTTTCAGGCCGGCATGGCCGTCGGCGTGATCATGGTCGTCGGCGTGATTGCGCTGATCGGATTCCTGATCGCGAAGATCAGATCCTGAAAGGCCGACCATCCTCGAAGGCCGACCTGAAGGTCGGCCTCTACCTCCTACCTCCTTCCTCCTGATCACCGTTCACCTTCCGCCGTCGTCGGCGCCACCGTCGCACGTCCCGCCTTCTCGTCCGCCCGCGCCGCGCTCAGCATGTTGGCCATCGCGCGGTTTCCCTCGTGGCACGCGTACTCCATGATGCGCTCCGCGGGATTCAGCGTCAGCGGCATCGCAAACGTCCACGGCCGCGCCCAGGTCGTCGGATCGTCAACGGTCACGCTCCACTCCAGCCGCCCGCCGGCCGCCGGCGTGAACCGCTCGATCAGCTTCAGCCTGTCCGGATTCGCGTTGCGATAGATGCTCTCTTCGCGGAAGTTCGTCGTCTCCACGACGAGCGTGTCGCCGTCCCACCGGCCGCGGCCGTCGCCCATATGCCCGCGAATCGGCAGCGGCGCGTGCGAACGGCCGTCGAGCGGGATGATCCGCACCTCGTTCACCATCTCGTAGCGGATGGCGACGAAGCCCGGCGCCTGGACGATCTCGTATGAGTTGCCGTAGATCGCCGGCATCATCGATCCCGGCAGCCCGCGGGTGATGCAGCGGTCGTAGTTGCTGCGATCGATCCAGGAGTCAGCCGGACCGCGGCCGCGCCGTGCCGCCTGGCGTGCCGCAGCGCGGGCGCGCCCTTCAGCCGTCGTCGGCGGGATCCGGCCGTCCGGCGGATCGACCACGAACCACGGCCGGCTCCCCTTGGTGATGTCGAATTGATCCTGCCAGTGCAGCGGGCCGCCCAGGTTGCCGGCTGGATCGCCGCCCGCGAGCGCCGTGCGCAGGAGCACCTCGTCCTGACGCTCCTGCAGGATGTCCTTCAGCTCCGCCGCGGAGACGTCCTTGATCTGCCGTCCCTCGAATTCCTGCGGACGCTCGAACGGCGTGCCCTGCTCGTACTTGTTCGTGTAGGTGCCCTGTATGTCCGGATCGCCCCAGGGCGTGCGCGGGACGCGGGAGGCCTGCGCAGTCGCGCTCGCGGCCATGGCGAGGAATGCGAGAACAAGTCCACCGAGTGAAGCAATACGCGTGGTGGTCATGTCGATCTCCTCAGGTCCGCCAGGTCCGCCTAAAGGCGGACACTACGACGGACAGGGTGGTTATGACTGGCGCTTGTAGCTCAGCTTCTGCTTGTTCCGCCCCTGCGTTCGCTCGATGGTCAGCGCATCACCGGTGACGGTATACACGTCGACGATTTCAGCACCGATCGGCCCGTTGGGTCCCTCGAGCGACCGAATCGTGCTGACCACCAGAGCCGAGTCCTTCCACGCTGCTTTCGCCTTCACTGTCCATCCGAGCGGACCAGGTACGGTGGTCTCGCTTCCATCGAGCTTGTAGACGGCAGTCTGAATCGACTCGGCTGAGCCGGTGTTGGAGTCAACCGTGACCTGGCCCGGAGCCACCTTGATGACGAGACGCGTGGCCACAGGCACGCCCGGCACTGCGCCGCGCCCGCCGCGTCCGGCCTCACCGCCGAGCGTCCACGTGCCCGCGAGCGCAGCGTCCACTTGCGCGCGTGCTGGCGCAGGTATCGCGGCGGCAATCAGCAGAATGGCAACCGTGTATCTCATCCTGATCCCCGACCCCCGATCCCCGATCCCTTCTTCGGCGCCACATCCAGGCGCACCACCCACTCCTCGAGACCCTGCCGCGCCGCAGGATACTGCTGAATGACCAGCGGGTCATGTCCGGGCACGATATGCTCTGTCGAATCCGCCAGCCGGCGCAGTCTGGCGTATCCCTCCAGCGTGTCGGCCACGCTGTAGGTGATCGGAAACACACGCCCGTCGAGGAAATGCGCGTACAGATGTGATGCGTCGGAGGCGAGAACAACCGCGCCGCGCTTCGTTTGCACGCGCACCGACTGCAGCCCCTTCGCGTGCCCACCGATGTGATGCACCGTGATCCCGGGCGCAATCTCATCGTCGCCGTCGTGAAAGATCACGCGGCCGTCGAACACCTTCCGCACCATCGCCACCACATCGTCCGCTTCGAACGGTATCCGCAGTTCGTCATGGCACATGCACCGGCCGGTGGCATACGCCATCTCGATGTCCTGCAGGTGATATCTGGCGCGTGGAAACGCATCGTGGTTCCCGCAGTGGTCGTAATGCAGGTGCGTAACGATGACGTCCTTCACTTTGTCAGCGGCGATGTTCAGCGCCTTGAGCCCTTCGACGACGGGGCGGAGCAGCGTTCGGCCGCGCTTCGCAGCCATGTCGGCGCCAAAGCCGGTATCGACGATGAAGGTGCCGTGCGGGCCGACAATCGCCCAGACGAAGTAGGCCAGCGGTTCGATGACGTCGTGCAGATCGCCGCGCATGAAGTTGTCCGAGGAAGGGCGATCGTGATGCGCGTAGCGAATCGCGTAGACCTCGTGGACGCTGCTAGTCATCGAAATCGCGTCCGCGTGTTTCCGGGCCGATCCACACGGCGATCATGGCCAGCACCGCCGACGCCGTCATGGTGGCGCTCATGCCGTTGACCGCGGAGATACCACGATCCTGCATCTCACCGAGCAGCCACGGCATCAGCGCACCGATCGCCGCGCCGGCGTGATAGCAGAAGCCGGGACCGACGCCTCGCACCTGAGTGGGGAATCGCTCGACGGTGTACGCCGGTGCCATGCCCCACACCCCCATTCCAAAGAAGCCCATCGTCAGTGCGCCGAGCACGAGCGTTTGCGTGCTGCCGCCGTACAGGAAAAAGGGCAGCGACGCCGGGCCGAGGATGAGTGTGACCGTGAACGCGCCGCGCCGCCCGAGACGGCCTTCCGACAGCCGCCCCCACGTGGCGGTGCCCAGGATCGCGCCGATATTGAACGCCGCGAGAAACGGCAGCAGATTCGTCTGGCCGCTCGTGCGCAGGAACGTCGGGTACCAGAAGTTCAGCGAGTAGTAGATGCACATGAACGACCCGATGACGAGCGTCGTCTGGATCGTGGTGCCGATCAGATCGGGGTGAGCGAGGCGGAAGAGCGAGAGCTTCGGTTCGTGCGCGAGGCCGCCGCTCTCTTTCAGTTTCTTCTGCCGGGCCAGCCACACCGGGCTCTCGGGCACTCCGGTGCGTATCCAGAACGTCAGCAGCGCCGGAACGATGCAGACCCAGAACATCGTGCGCCAGGCGAGGTCCGGCGTATCGCTGAAGGCCGGGTAGACGAACTGGAAGACCGCGGCGGCAAGCAGGTAGCCCCAGTACCAGCCGCCAAGCATCAGGCCGGAGACGAACCCGCGCAGACGCTTCGGCCAGTGCTCGAGCACCAGCGGCATGCCGGCGGCCCATTCGCCGCCCATGCCGAGTCCGAACAACGCCCGCAGCGCGAAGAGCATCGCGTACGACGTCGAGAAGCCGCACAGCGCCGCGAAGATCGAGAACCAGATGATCGACAGCGTCAGCGGCAGCTTGCGCCCGTACTTGTCCGCCATCGTTCCGGCGATCGTGCCGCCGACCAGGCGCATCACCAGCGTGACCGTGCCGAGGAGGCCGGCGAGCGCGTTGTCGATGCTGAAGCTGCGCTGGATGTCGATGACGATGAAGGCGAGGATGTTGAAGTCGAAGGAATCGACAATCCAGCCGAGCATGACAGCCCAGAAGGCGCGCCACTGCGACGGCGTCACCTCGCGAAGCGAGGTCGCCTCGTCCGCTGTGGGGCGGGTTCCGCCGAAGGCTGAATCCATCGGGGGCGGACCCGCCACGGTTCCCAGCGTTCTCGATTTTTCGCGTTGGGTGAACGGCACGGTCAGCTCACAGTCAGGGATTTGCAGACAGCCTGCGCGAGCGCACCGGTGATGGCCGAGGGTGAGCCGGCGGCCGTTTTCGAACGCCAGGCGACGAAGCCGTCGGGCCGCACGAGCGCGATGCCGGACGTCAGGCCGTAGGCGGATGCAAGGGCGCCGTCGGGATCGTCAAAGCCATCCCGGCCCGGCTGGTAGACATCCACGCGGAACGGGACCTGGCCGCCATCGGCGGCGGCGAGGACCGCTTGCGTCCATGATTCGCTTTTCGCGCCGCCAAGGATCACGAACCGGCGGCCGAACAGATCGAGTGTCGAGATGCGCTCGCCGCCGCGGACGACCCACGCATGCGGCGCTCGTGTGCCGGTGCGAGCGTGAGAGTCGCGCGGATTTTCATGCAGCGGTCCCGGGTCGCCGTTGTGGCAGATCGCGGCCGAGTCGTAGCGATAGCCCATTTCGACGTTCAAATCGCCCGCCACGGGCTGGATGCCCTCGGTGCCAAGGTAAGGCGCCGTGCGCGTCACGTACCGGGAGTAGGCCTGTTCGGTGGTGAAGACGCCGACCGGCCGGCGCTCCGCGTCGTAGCTGTCGAGCAGCTCCGGCCCGGCGTCGCCGCGGAGGACCATCGCCAGCTTCCACGCGAGGTTGTGCGCGTCCTGGATGCCGGTGTTGCCGCCGAAGCCGCCGTTCGGCGGCATCGCATGCGCGGCGTCGCCGGCGATGAACACGCGCCCCTGCTGATAGCGCTCGGCCCAGTTCGCTTCCGCGTTCCACGGCATCAGGTTTTCAATCGTGATGCGCACCTCGTCTGAGCCCAGCGCGAGCCGAACCCAGTCGCGCGCGCGTTCTTCCGTGAGGCCGTCGGCGACGTTCGTGATCGGGTTCGCTGGATCGCCGATGGCGTTGACGGCGAGGAATCCGCTGTCGAACGGCTTCTCGATCCGGAAGAAGCCGCGCAGCTGCGGATGGTTCACGTAGATCACGCTCAGGTTCCGCCCGCGGAGCAGGCCGGTGACGTCGGCCCGGAAATAGATAGTGACGCTGCGGGAGAACACGCCGCGGCCCTGGGTCGTGATGCCGAGCCCGTCGCGGACTCTGCTGTGGGCGCCGTCGGCGGCAACCATGTATTGCGCGTAGACGTCGTGCGTCTCCTCGCTGTCGCGGTTGCGGATCACGGCATGGACGTGATCCTGGTGCTGATCGAACGAGACGAGATCCGTCGCGAAGCGCAGCTCGGCGCCGAGTTCGTCCGCCCGTTTCCGGAGCAGCGGCTCGAGCAGGCTCTGTGAGATGAACACGCGCTCGCACGGGCTGACGTCGCGGACGCCTTCGTTCAGGTTGGCGATGAAGTAGCCGAGCTCCTTGCCCGCCAGCGTCTCGACGGCCATGATGGCGCCGTCCTGCACGAACTGCTCGTCGGACTTCTGGCGCACGATCTGCTCGATGCCGACGAGGCGCAGGATCTCCATCGATCGCTGGGTGATCTGCGCCGCGCGCGGGTGGATGGCCGTGCCGCGATGATGCTCCACGGCCAGCGCCGGGACGCCGTGATGCCCGAGCAGGAGCGCCGTGGACATGCCGACGAGGCTGCTGCCGACGATCAGGACGGGGACTTCGATATCGGCCATTACCGGCGGCCCGTCAGACAGGCCACGGAGACACGGAGGCGCGGAGAAAAACTCTTCCTCCGTGTCTCTGTGCCTCCGTGGCTTCCTGCCTCAATTCAGCTCTTTCCAAACAACCTCGACGTTCGACTTGACGCGCGCCGGTGGCGTTTGCAGATAACCCGCCTGGACATACCGGTCGGGCAGTTTCCACGCGTTCACGACCTCGTCTATGGACTGCCCGGCCTTCTTTGCGGCGCCGACGTAAGCCACGAAGTCACGGATGAACTCCGCATACATCCGGACGTCAGCGGTGGTCACCACCGTTGCGTTGTGGCCGGTGATCACGGTGTCGATGTTGGGCACGGTGGCGGCCTTCGCGATCGTGTCCGAGTAGCTGACGCCGCTGCCGCCGTTGTTGATGTCCATGATGGGCATGCCCTTGTTCGGGAACGCATCGCCGGTGTGCATGGCGCGGAGGGCAGGAAAGATGACGAACGCGTCGCCGCTGGTGTGGGCGCGCCCGAAGTAGCGCAGCTCGATGCGGTCGTTACCGCTGCCGATCGTCATCTGATCGGTGAAGGTTCGCTTCGGCAGGCCGCGGCCCTTGCTGTCCTTGAACACGTTCCTGTCCGTCAGCGTGACGCCGTAGGGAATCCTCATCTCCGGCATCAGCTTCGCGGTGTTCTCGTGCGTCACGACTTCCACCGTCGCGGGGAAGTCGGGGTTGCCTTCCGTGTGGTCGTAATGCGTGTGGGTGTTGATGATGCGCGTCACCGGCTTGCCGGTGATCTCCTTGATGCGCGCGATCAGATACGGCCCCCAGCCGTAGATCTTGGTGTCGACGAGCGTGACGCCGTCGGCGGTGATGAACACGGCGGTGTTGCCGCCGCCGCCGCGGATCACATACAGGTTGTCCTTCAGCTTGTCGACGGTCAGGCCTTCGAGGGACGGCGATGCCTGCAGCCCGCCGCCGCCCTGGCGGCCTTGCGGTGCGACCGGTTGCTGAAGGGCGGCGACCGTCGCCGACAGCGCGCCGACGATGACGAGCGATCCGAGCACGAGCGTGCGTTTCATACGAACTCCAACCGCCAGGTCCGCGTCGATGGCTCGTTCGCGCCGCGGAACCCGGCCGACAACTACTTCAATTCGGCGAATATGACCGCGGCATTGTTCCTGGCGAAGTCGGCCTGCGACAGATTCGGTCCTGGCCCTTCGGTCGTTACCGGCTGATACCCGGAAAATTTCGCCGGCGTTTTCCATTCCGCGGCGAACTGCGCGGAGCTCTTGCCCGCCGCTTTCGCTGCGCGGGCGCCGGCGACGAACTCGCGGAGAAACGCCGCATACTCGCGCAAATCCGCGACGGTCGTTTGCGCGTCGGTGTGTCCGTTGATGATCGCGTCCACGCCGGTGAGCCCCTTGGCGGCTCGCTCGACCGTCTCCGCATACTGTAGGCCGCTGCCGCCGTTGTTCTTATCCATGATCGGCAGCCCCTTGTTCGGGAACACGTCGCCGGCATGCGCGATGCGATGCGCCGGAAAGATCACGAAGGTGTCGCCACCGGTGTGGGCCGGCCCGAAATAACGCAGCTCGATGCGCTCGTCGCCTTTTCCGATCGTCAGGGAGTCCCGATAGGTCCTCGTCGGCAGGCCTCGTCCGCCGTTCTGCGTGTAGATGTTGGGCTGCGGTCCCTGCTGGACGCCGGAGACGGGATTTCCCTGCTCCATGTACGTCTTCGTGTTCTGGTGCGTGACGATCTCGACGTTTGCCGGGAACTCGACGTTTCCGCTGGCGTGATCGAAGTGCGCGTGCGTATTGATGATCGTCGTCACCGGCTTGTCCGTCAGCGTCCTCACCTTTTGAATGAGCGGCTGACCCCATCCAGGAAGCTTCGTGTCGACCAGGACGACGCCGTTGGCGGTCACGAAGACGGCCGTGTTGCCGCCGCCGCCGCGCAGGACGAAGAGGTTGTTTTTGACCTTTTCAACCATCAGCGCATCGGCCGACGGCTTTTCCTGGCCGAACGGCACGGCGCCACGCGCGCCGCCGCCCTGTCGGCCCGCCGGCTGCTGAAAGGCGGCCACCGTTGCCGAGAGCGTCCCCACGGCGACCAGCGTTCCGAGAACGAGAGTGCGCTTCATTGATCTCCTCAACCGTGAAGTCCGGCGTCAGCCGGATAACCTCTAGTCCATTCCAAACGCGAGCAGCACGTTGCCCGGGCGATTGAGCACACCGCCGTAGCCGGCATTGAAGAACAGCATGCCGTTGGCCACCACCGCGCCCGGCCCTTCGATGCCGCCGCCCGTCGCCATCACGCCGTTCACCGTGTCGAACGACCGGTTCGTATCAAAGAGCCACAGGATCGATCCGTCCTTCGTCGAGTACGCACGCATGCCGCCGTCGAGCGATCCCGACAGTACCGCGCCGGGGATCATGGTCACGGCGCCGCCTTGTGCCGCGCGGCAGGACGGCTGCGCCGTGTTGCAGAGGCGCGTCGGCGGCTCCATGCTCCACACGATCTCGCCCGTGGCGAGGTTCAGGGCGCGCAGCCCGCCCGGCGTCTGCGTCTGCAGGTCCGACACGCCGACGTAGGCGTTCTGCTCGTCGGCCGCCGCGCCCCACTGCCCGCCGAGACCGCTTCCGCGCCCGATGCGCTGCTGCCACACGAGCTTGCCCTCGTTGTCGGGATCGAGCGCGTAGGTCACCCCGGACTTCTGCGGCAGCACCAGCAGGTCGCGGCCGCCGGCGCGCACGAGCGACGGCGACGCGGAGAAGTCGTGGTCGGGACCGAGCGTCGCCGGACACGCCGGGTTGTCCGGATTCGTCGCCCGGCACCCCATCGTCCAGTTGTCGTTTGGCGTCGTCTGGTTGACCCACTTGATCGCGCCGGTCTTCATGTCGAGCGCGATGACGGCGTCGGTCGTCTTCTGCGCCGGATCCGCGTAGCCGTTGCCGGTGGCCACGTACACGAAGCCGCGCTGCGGATCGACGGTTGGCGCAGCCCAGATGCCGCCGCCCGCCGGTCCCCACATCTGGACGCCGGCCTTGTTCTTGTCGCGCGGCTTCGGCTCGTCGATGGTGTAGGTCTTCCACACCACCGCGCCGGTGTTCGCGTCGAGCGCGGAGACGCTGCCGCGGAACGTGCAGCACTGGTAGCCGCCGCGGCCGCCCTGGCCTTCCTCGTTCAGTCCCTGCACCGGCACATAGACGCGGCCGTTGTGCACGGTCGGCGCGCCCGTGATGGCGGCCGAGGGATGCGCATCGACCTTGCGAACCCAGATTTGCTGGCCCGTGTTTGCGTCCACCGCGTAGACGTTGGCCTTCATGTCGCCGAAGTAGACCGCATTGCCGCTGCGGCCGGCATTCTTGTACGGGCCGATGGAGAGCGCTGTCCGGATGCCGCCGTTCGCGACGAACGTCCAGTGCGTGCAGCCAGTCCTGGGATCGAGTGCATGCACTTCGGCGTTTTCACTCGCGGCAAACAGGCGGCCGCCGGCGTAGGCAGGCTGCGCGCGCGCGGCGTTGACGTTGGCGTAGCCGAACGCCCACTTCAGTTTGAGCTTGGGGAGATCGGCGGCGGTGAGGCCACCATTTCTCGCGTATCGCGCATTCGACGTCCCGTTGCCCCAGCCGTTCCAGCTCGCCCCGCGCGACGGGTCGGACATTGCGGGCGAAGTCTTGCACTTTGAAGAGGTCGCGGACGCGGCTGTGCTGCCGAGCGCGCGCCCGGCCAGGAACTCCGACACGGCGCGGCGGTCCGCATCGCTCATCGTCGAGCCCTGCTGCTGCATCTTGCCGTTGACCAGCGCGTTGAGGATTGCCTCCGGCGTCATTGCGCGGAGCGCATTGCGCGTAGGTGCGCTGGAGTTGGCATCCGAATGACAGGACGCGCAGTCGCGCTCGTACGCTGCCTGGCCCGGAGGGAGCGGCGGTGCGCCAAACGCGCCTGGACCGGGACCACCCTGGCGCGGCGCCGGCGGCGGTGGACCCTGCGCCGGCGGCGTGGGCCCCTGTGCGGCCCCCGACACGGTGATGCTTATTGCCGCGAACGCGACGAACGCCCAAACCCGCATTGCTCCTCCAGAAGACGTAGCTTCCGCCTCGACCGTGCCTCCGCCTTCAGGCGGGAGGCACATAAATAGGGCGCTATGATACGACGCGGTTCGAGCAGGCTAGCTTTTTCGCTTCCGGCGGCGGGAGTTGTCGGCGGCGTGGGCGCGGCCAGGGAGCGGACGAACGCGGCGCTCATCGGCCGCGCGTTCGGCCCACCCTTCGGCAATCAGGACATCCGCATCGCGTTTGGGCAGTTCCAGTCGATCGCCGACTTCCGCATCTTCGAGACTGACGCCATCGATCATTTCGGCGTACTTGCGAATGAGACGGACGGAGGCTGTTTCATCACTGCGACCATCGCCACGGCGGTTGTCGCGGTGTTCGCTACGCGGCGGCTCGTCAGCGATACTCTTCCGTTTACTCGTGCGTTCCCGGTCCATTTGGTGGGTCTAACGTATTGACAGCAAACAACATGCCTATTGTGGATGGAACTAAATTGGGCGGATCGGTGATTTTGGCTTTGGGTGTCTGGCCGGGACGGCAGTTGTTTGCCCACGACGCGGCCCGCACGTCGGTTTGGCTATGTCAGAACGGGCAGTCATGACCGTTTCTCATACGCACCCACGGGCAGCCGCTGCCCGTCCACTAAAATTAACGCTGTGCTCGTGACCGCCGAACTGACCCAGCTCCTCCACGACGTGCTCACGAGCCGCGTCTACGACGTGGCGCGCGAGACGCCGCTCGATGCGGCGCCGCGGCTCTCAGAACGGCTCGGCAACGAGGTGCTCTTCAAGCGCGAGGATCTGCAGCCGATTTTCAGCTTCAAGCTCCGCGGCGCCTATAACAAGGTCGCGCACCTCACGGATCGCGAGCGCTCACGCGGCATCATCGCGGCCAGCGCCGGCAACCACGCGCAGGGCGTGGCCTATTCGGCGAAAGTTCTCAAGCTGCGTGCCGTCATCGTGATGCCGCAGACGACGCCGCAGATCAAGGTGGACGCCGTGCGCGCCATGGGCGCCGAGGTCGTGCTGTCCGGCGACAGCTATGCGGACGCCAAGGCGCATTGCGACACGCTGATCGAGCAGACGGGAATGACCTTCATCCACCCGTTCGACGACCCGCTCGTCATCGCGGGACAGGGAACGGTCGGGGCCGAGATCCTGCGTCACAGCCAGGATCGGCTGTCGGCGGTGTTCGTGCCCGTGGGCGGCGGCGGATTGATTTCCGGCATCGCCGGCTACATCAAGGCGCTGCATCCCGGTGTGAAGATCATCGGCGTCGAGCCGTTCGAGGCCGACGCGATGTATCGTTCGCTGGCCGTTGGGCGGCGGGTGCAGCTCGACCACGTGGGCATCTTCGCGGACGGCGTCGCGGTGCGCGAAGTCGGCGAGCGCACGTTTGCCATCGTGCAGCAGACGGTGGACGAGGTCGTCCGGGTGACGAACGACGAAATCTGCGCGGCGATCAAGGACGTCTTCGACGACACGCGATCCGTGATGGAGCCCGCCGGAGCGCTGGCTGCCGCCGGGTTGAAGGCGTGGGTCGAACGGCAGGGTGCGCGCAATCAGTCGCTGGTCGCGGTGCTGAGCGGCGCGAACATCAACTTCGATCGGCTGCGGTTCGTCGCCGAGCGCGCCGAAGTCGGAGAAGCGCGCGAAGCGCTGCTTGCCGTGACTATTCCCGAACGGCCCGGCGCCTTCCGCGAGTTCTGTTCCGTGATCGGGCGGCGGACCGTCACCGAGTTCAACTACCGCCTCGCCAGCCGCGACCAGGCGCACATCTTCGTTGGCGTCGCGACCGAGTCGCGGCAGGACGGCGCCCGCCTGGCCGCGCAGCTGACGTCTGCCGGCTACGAGACGGTCGATCTCACCGGCAACGAGATGGCCAAGCTGCACGTCCGCCACATGGTGGGCGGCCACGCGCCCGGAGTGCGCAGCGAGCGGCTGTGCCGGTTCGAGTTCCCCGAGCGGCCGGGAGCGCTGACGCAGTTCCTCGAAAAGCTCGGCGGGCGCTGGAACATCAGCCTGTTCCACTATCGCAACCACGGCGCTGATTTCGGACGCGTGCTGGCCGGGTTCGAGGTGGCGGATGGGGACCTCGATGCGTTCCGCCAGTTCCTCGAGGAGCTCGGATACCCGTACACGCAGGAGCACGAGAATCCGGCGTACAGATTCTTCTTAGGGTAGGGTGTCACTCGCCATCACCACGAAGGCCGGCGAAGAGCGCGAAGAACGCGAAGAACAGCTTTCACAAAAACGTTCTTCGTGAGCATCGATATCTTCGTGCTCTTCGTGGTTAAAGGCGGGTGACAAACGCCGCGATGTTTACTTAATCAGCTGTCGGCGGGGAGATCGCTCCGACGACGAGCAATTCCACCGCGGCGCGGCGTGATTGCAGCTCGAGTCCCAGCTGTTCACGAAGGGCGACAGGCAGCGCAGGTCTCGCCTCGATCTGTTGCTTCGCTGCCTCCGTCAGGTCCGGGCTCAATCCGATATCAGGTCTCCACCGCAGATCCACGTCGAACGGTCCCGTGAGGGTCGTTTCGTCGACGACCACGCGGCCGAGTACCCCGCCGAGGAACGCGGCGAGACGCGCCATCGGGATTCCGCCCATTCGCATCACGCCACCGTCGGCTGCCGCGATCCCGCGATCGCAGGCGAGGCCTCCGATTCCCGGACGCGTGCAATCGCGGCCCTGCAATCCGGCGCCGGGGCTGGTTCCGGCTCGGATCAGCGCATAGACAGGCTGTTCGCGTCTCTCGGTGCGCACCCGCAGTCCGAAACGGTCGGCAAGCAGCTGGCGCAGCCGGGCGCGTTTCTGCTCGAGCGACAGTGCGCCCTCGGCGCGCGCGGAGATGTCGAAACGGTCGCGCGACACCCAGGCCGGGTCGCCCGTCAGCTGGAAATCGTAGAGCCCGTAGGCGAAGAGAATGACATCGCGCAGCCGTTCGTTGATGAGCGCGAGGCCATCAGGCCGATCGGCGGATTGACTGTAGGGAAGGCCCGACGTGTTTCGCCTGATGGACACGGCTGAAAACGACGCCGCGTCCTGGCCGCCCGCGGCGGTCATGGCCGTGAGGAGGGTCGCGAGGAACATCGTGCCGCGGGCGCTGACAGGAGACCACGTCATGGCGTTCTTTCTTCGTGCCCTTCGATATCTTCGTGCCCTTCGTGGTTCAGTCGAGTGACGACCGCCGCGAGTTCATCAAGGGTTTTCACGCGCTCGACGTCGTACGCCTCGTACAGATCGTGCGGATCGAACAGCATCGCCTGCAGCCCCGCGGCACGCGCGCCGGCGACGTCCACGTGATACAGGTCGCCGACGTGCAGCGTCGTCTCCGGGCGTCCGTCCGCCCGGGCGACCAGAATCTCGAAGAAGCGCCGGTCCGGCTTCTCGACGCCTTCGACGTGTGAGTCGCAGATCACGCTGAAGTAGCGGCTGAGCCCCGTCCGCTCGAACACGCGATGAATGATGCCGTTGGCGTTGGATCCTATTGCCAGCGGCAGGCCGCTCGCCGCCAGACGCTCGACCGCGGCGCGCGCGCCGGGCGGCACGTATTCCCAGAGGTTGTGTTCGGTGTGATACGCCCAGAGCTCGTCGAGGGCGCCCTGAATCGGCGCGTCGGGCGGCACCCCCGCGCGCTCGAACATGATCCGGAAGTACATCGACCCGCGATCCGCGTCGCTCGTGTTCGCGACGCGATCGGCCGTGTCCACCGCAAACCGCCCATGCGGATCGGCGGCGCGGAGCGCGTCGGGCGACACGTGGATGCCGTGCCGCGCGAACGTGTCGCTGATTCGCTCGAAATTGGGAAAGATGAGCACGCCGCCCGCGTCGAGCGACAGGAGTTCGACCGCCACGAGAACGATCGTACTCGAACGATTCGAACGACCCGAACGATTCGAACGACCCGAACGATCCGAACGACCCGAACGATCCGAACGACCCGAACGATAGAATTCCCCCGTGCACGAACCGTTCATGCGCGCGGCGTTGGCGCAGGCGCGGCTGGCGCTCGCCGCGGGCGAGGTGCCGATCGGCGCCGTCCTCGTCTCCGATGGCGAGATTGTGTCGCGCGCCTTCAATCAGCCGATCGCGGCGGTCGATCCCACCGCGCACGCCGAGGTGCTGGCGCTGCGCGCCGCGGCTGCGCACATCGGCAACTACCGCCTCACGGATACAACCCTGTATGTGACCGTCGAACCGTGCCTGATGTGCGTCGGCGCGCTGGTCCACGCCCGCGTCCGCGAGGTGGTCTTCGGCGCCCTGGAACCCAGGACCGGCGCCCTCGTATCAACTCTACGAGGCCACGAAATCCCGGGCCTGAACCACCGTTTCACGGTCACCGGCGGGGTTCTGGAGGCGGATTGCCGAGAGCTGATTCAGCAGTTTTTCCGCGAGAAGCGCCGGTAAACACGAAGGGCACGAAGGAATCGAAGATCACGAAGGCCGGTCAGGCGGGAGGGGAGGCACACCTTGGTGTTCTTCGATCTCTTCGTGGACTTCGTGTCTAATCTGGCCGACTCACTCATGATCTGGTGGTACTGGATTCTGCTCGGCTTGTTGCTGGCCGCGATCGAGCTGGCGACGCCCGGCGGCTTCTTCTTCATCTTCTTCGCCGTCTCGGCGCTGCTCGTCGGCCTGCTGGACGTGATGGGACTCGTCGAGTCCGACGCGCTGCAGTGGGGTCTGTTCTCAGTGCTCTCCATCGTCTGCCTGGCGTTCTTCCGCAAGCCGCTGCTCGAGCGGATGAACATCGCCGAGCGCGCTGAAGCGGTCGATTCGATCGTCGGCGAGCTGGCGATCCCGCTGGTGGCGATTGCCGGCGGTCAGCACGGGCGCGCGGAGGTGCGCGGCGCGACGTGGACGGTGCGGAACGTCGACGCCGTTCCGGTGGCGCCTGGTGAGCGGGCACGCGTGGTTGCGGTCCGCGGTCTGGAACTGGACATCAGATCTGAAAGGAGTCGCTGATTCGATGGATGGTGCCCTGATCGTTCTCCTCGTCATCGCGGTCTTTGTCCTCTTCGTTGTCTTCAAGACCGCCGTTGTCGTGCCTCAACAGAGCGCCTACGTCGTCGAGCGCCTCGGCCGCTATCACGCCACGATGAACGCCGGCTTTCACCTGCTCGTGCCGTTCATCGACGTCATCC
>JAICQE010000076.1 GCA_025938035.1 Vicinamibacteria bacterium | reverse complement strand
TGCCGGGCTGGACTCAGGACGGCACGAGCATCAGCAAGGAATACGAATTCAAGGACTTCATCGAGTCGCTGAGCTTCATCAACCGCCTGGTGCCCTTCTTCGAGCTCAAGGACCATCATCCCGACGTCCACATCTTCTACAACCGCATCAGGTTCGAGCTGTCCCGTTATGACGTTGGCGGAAAGGTTACCGACCGCGACGTCGAAGTCGCCAAGAAGATCGAGCACGAGTACGCAGCGCTCAAGTGATTGACCGGCCCGAGCGGCCTCTCTGGCGCTCAGAGGCCGCCGGTCACGTCCAGCAGTGCGCCCGTCACGTACGACGCCTCGTCTGACAGCAGCCAGACGATCGCGGCAGCGATTTCTTCGGGCCGTGCAATCCGTTTCATCGGGATTCGTGGTGCAATCCGCTCGATACGGTCGGGGTTGCCTGTGGATTCGTGTATGTCGGTAGCGGTTACGCCTGCACGAACGGCGTTGACGCGGATGCCGTCAGTGGCCACTTCTTTTGCCAACCCGATGGTGAACGTATCGATCGCGCCCTTTGACGCAGCGTAGTCGACGTACTCGTTTGGCGAGCCGAGCCGCGACGCACCGGATGACACATTGACGATCGCGCCGCCGCGTCCGCCGCGGGTGATTGACATACGCGCAATCGCTTCCCGCGCACACAGGAACGGACCAACGACATTCACCGCAAGCATCCGTGACACGCGGGCGGCAGTCATCGCCTCGACACGCATGTACTGATCGACGATGCCGGCGTTGTTGACGAGCGCATCGAGCCGGCCGAAGCGATGGTCGATCTCGTGAAACAGCCTCTGCACATCCGCTTCAACGGAGACGTCCGCCTGCACCCCAGTCGCCTCGGCGCCCTGGCGCTCGATCTCGGCAACGAGGGCACCGGCAGCGTCGGTGTTTCGCAGGTAATTCACGACCACCCGGTAGCCGCGTGCCGCCGCCAGCCGCGCCGTGGCGGCGCCAATGCCGCGGCTGCCGCCGGTGACGAGCGCTACCTTGTCGTGCATCAGGCCAGTCTACTGTGGGAAGAAATACGAAACGCCATGCGCGCCGGTCGGGAGTGGGCTACTTTTGCGGAACTGGGAAGGCGAGCGATGGTGCGCCATCGATGCAGACAGCAAGCTTGTCGCATCGTGGCGAGTCGGCCAGCGAAACAGGCGTCTGTCGCGCTGAACTACTTCGCGTACAACTTCGTGCGGATTCACCGTACACTGCGGATGAGTCCGGCGATGGCGGCCGGCGTGACAACGCGGCTTTGGGACGTCAGCGACATCATCGCCATCCTCGAAGCGAAGGAGCGGGTTCAAGCCGCGTAGGGCGGTGCGCGGCGGAAGGCGGCGAAGCGGTAACAACGCGGTAACACGGTAGGTGGACCATCAGACCGGAGGGGATATGAAACGAGCGGTCTTGGTCGTTGTCGCTGGCCTGGTGTTGTGCCCGATGAGGTCGTTCGGTCAGGGCGTCCCCAGTACACCCGTCACATTGACGGACAAAATCACGCACCTCGAAGGCGTGTGGGTATTCGACCCGACGAAGGGCGTCCGCGGTTCTTGCGCCACGAACGATCAGCCCGATCAGACCATCCGAATCAGCGTTTCTCCGCAAGGGGTGAATGTCGAGTCTGAACGCCTGAAGAAACTATTGCCGCTCGACGGAAGCCCGGTGACCGTGAGGGACAAGACCGTCGCGACTGCAGCGCTTGACGCGGGGTGGCTTGCCATCACGATACGCGTAGTCGCTCCCATGAATCGGGGCGCTACCAATGTCCATCGCGATGTCTATATCGCCGAGCGCCGGCAGTTCCCGCTCGAAAGCAATGTGAACTATGACGAACTGACTATCTGGCGCAACTTCACTACCGAATGGCCAGACGGCTCACTGAGCAGCCCCGTTTGCAGCTACCGAGCAGCGCTTGTCTACCGCCGACAGAAAGTAGCCAGTGAGGGCGGAAAATCAAAGTAGCCCACTACCGGTGTCCGGATGCCGGCAGGCTCGCTCGCAAGGGTGCACCAAGCAGCGCTCGACCTGCTCCCGGATGCTTTCGGCGAGAATGGAGCATCCGCGGCAGCGGATGCGAACAATCATTTTTGTTCAAGGATTTCGAGCCGGCAGTCGGACTCGAACCGACGACCTTGCTGATTACGAACATCCCCCAGTCCAACAAGACGACCCGGCAGGCTAACCAAAGCCTTTGCCGCTGTGCGAGTTCCAAGAGGCGGCACTGTAAAGAACAACTGATGTCGGTCGTCCTCTTGACAATCTAGATGAGCCTGGGACACGATCCCGGCTGCTCTAGACAATCTAGATAAGGTGTGGTGATGGGCACATTTGGTAAGGCGAGCGGCGTCGTGCAGGGAACGCTCGACATGTTGATTCTGCGAACACTGGAGCTCGAGCCGATGCACGGCTACGGCATCGGCGTCCGGCTCGATCAGATCAGCCAAGGCGTGTTCCAGGTCAATGCCGGCTCGCTTTTCACGGCCTTCCGCCGGCTCGAACGCGACGGCTGGTCAAGGCGGAATGGCGCGACACCGAGAACAGCCGCCCGGCGAAGTACTACGCGCTCACGCCGCGCGGCCGAACGGCGCTCAAGCGCCAGACCCACGACTGGGAAACGCAGGCCTCTGCCATCGCGCGCATCCTGCGCGCCAATCTCGGCGAACTGTGATGACCCTGATCCGTCGTCTTGCCGGCGCTGTCCCCGCGCTGCTGCGCCGCGATGCGGTCGAACGCGACCTCGACGATGAGCTGCACGCGTACCTCGCGCACCTCACCGAACGGAAGATGTCGGACGGCATGAGCGTGGACGAAGCCGAACGCGCGGCGCGCGCCGAGATGGGAAGTCTTGCCGCCACGAAAGACGCAGTCCGCTCGGCCGGCTGGGAATCATCGGTGGAGGCGCTCTGGCAGGACGTCCGCTATGCGTGCCGTGTGCTGCGCCGCTCACCGCTCTTTACGACCGTCGCCATCGTCACCCTCGCACTCGGCATCGGCGCCAACAGCGCGATCTTCACCGTCGTCAACGGGCTGCTGCGGCCGCTCCCGGTCAGCGAGCCCCAGCGCCTGGCCGTCATCTCAAGCCGGCAGGCGGTCGCTGAGGGCTATTCGGCGGGCTGGGTCTATCCCGTGTGGGAGCAGATCCGCCGCCGCGCCGATCTCTTCGACGGCGTGGTGGCGTGGTCGGGCGGGGGAAGCCCGGAACGTTTCAATCTGGCGCCCCGAGGCGAAGCGGAACTGGTCGACGGCGTGTTGGTCAGCGGCAACTTCTTCACCACCCTCGGCGTGCCGGCGTTGCTTGGCCGCACATTCACGTCGGCTGACGATGTGCCCGGCGGCGGGCCGGATGGGGCGATCGCCATCGTGAGCTACGGCCTGTGGCAGCAGCGGTTCGGGGGCGCGGCCGACGTGATCGGCCGGGCGATCGCCATCGAAGGCGTGCCGTTCACGATCGTCGGTGTCACGCCGCCGCAGTTCCTGGGCATGGATGCCGGAAGACCGTTCGACGTCGCCGTCCCGATCGGGCTCGAACCGCTGATCCATCGCGGCCGCGGAAGCTGGATAGAAGGGCCAGGACCGTCGTTCCTGAGCGTGGTCGTGCGCCTCAAGCCGGAGCAGTCCCTCGACGCGGCGACGGGTGCCCTGCGAGGGATGCAGGCGGCCATCTACGACGGTGCACATCGCGGGGACCACTCTTACCGGGAGGAATTCCTCAACGACCCGTTCCTGCTGGTCGCGCTCGGCAGCCGCGCGACGTCAGAGGCGCGGCAGGCCTACGAGCAGCCGCTCGTCACGCTGCTCGTAATCGTGTCCGTCGTGCTGCTCATCGCCTGCGCCAACATCGCCAACCTGCTGCTGTCGCGCGCGGCGGCCCGCCACGCCGAGATGTCCGTCTGCGCCGCGCTGGGTGCGTCGCGCTGGCGGCTGGCGCGGCAGATGCTGGTCGAGAGCAGCCTCCTGGCTGCGGCCGGCGCTCTCGCCGGCCTAATCGTCGCCTCGTCGGGCGGTCATGCGCTCGTGGCGCAGCTTTCGCGTTTCCACATCACGCCGATGGCGATCGACGCCTCACTGGACTGGCGCGTGCTCACGTTCACTGCTGCCATCGCGATTGCCACGTTGCTGTTGTTCGGTGTCGCGCCGGCCATCCGTGCGGCGAAGGTCGAGCCGGCGGTTGGGTTGAAGGGCGCGGATGCCCCCCGGCGCGCACACCGCTCGATCCGCTCGGCGCTCTCGGGCCGCGGCGGTCTTGTCGCGGCGCAGGTGGCGCTCTCAATCTTCCTGCTCGTCGCCGCGGGACTGTTCGTGCGCACCTTCGACCGTCTTGCCAGCCGGCCAACGGGATACGCGACGGATCGGGTGCTGATAGCGAACGTGAACACGTCTCGGACGCCGCAGGCCGAGCGCGCCACGCTGACCGCGCGGCTCATTACGGCCGCCACACGCGTGCCGGGCGTGGTCGCAGCGGCTGCGGCGCCCTCATCGCCGCTGAGTGGGTCGTCTTTTGCGACGCTCGTCGAAGTGCCCGGCGCTCCGCCACCGAACCGGCAGGATCCGCCGATACCGCTCCACTTGGTCACGCCAGGATGGTTTGCCGCATATGGGGCAACGATCCTCGCCGGGCGCGACGTCACGGAGAGTGACACTACTTCGAGCGAGCCGATCGTGCTCGTCAACGAGTCATTCGCACGGAAGTTTTTTCCGGACGGCAACGTCCTTGGCCGCCGCATTCGTGATGCGTGGGTGCCCGAGGGTCAGGCGCGGCGCTCACGCACGATCGTCGGCATCGTCGGTGATTCCCTCCTCAGCTCTCCGCGCGACATCATTCCGCCCATGCTCTACCAGCCGCTCACCCAGTCTCCATTTACAGATCCACCGCCCGAACTCAGCATCGCCGTTCGTTCGGCTGGTGCGGCTCCGATGGCAGTGGCCGCGAGCGTCGCGCGCGCGCTCGCCGCTGTCGATCGCGACGTGTCGTTCGACTTCCGGACCCTGGAAGATCGCGTCAATGCGTCGATCGCGCAGGAGCGCCTGGTCGCACTGTTGTCGGGGTTCTTCGGGGGACTGGCACTGATCCTGGCTGCTGTCGGCCTCTACGGGCTCACGTCGTACGCTGCCGCGCAGCGCCGCTCCGAAATCGGGATCCGGATGGCGCTCGGCGCCCGGCGCCGCGAGGTCATCACGCTCGTGGTCGGCCGCACGCTGGCTGTAACCAGCTGCGGCATCGTCATCGGCCTGGCTGCATCAGCGGCGGGCACGCGGTACCTGGAAGCCATGCTGTACGAGATCAGCCCGCTCGATCCGGTGACGTTTGTCGGCGTCTCACTGCTGTTTGCGAGTGTTGCCACCGCCGCCGCGTTCGTCCCTGCACGCCGCGCAGCCACCGCGAACCCGCTGAGCGCGTTGCGTGCTGAATGAAACGTACCGCCGTCGTGTGGGACCGCAGGTGTCGGAGACGCGAGCCGGCCAGGGCATTCAACGAAGGTTCTGCTCTCAGTCGATGTGAATGATCCCTCGGCGGATCGCCACGCTCATCGCCTCTGTCCGATCGCTGACACCCAGTTTCGTGTAGATATTCTTCATGTGCACCCGGACGGTGTGCGCACTGATCGCCAGCGCGACGGCGATTTCCTTGTCGCGCCGTCCGGCAGCGACCAGCTTCATCACCTCGATCTCCCGGGACGTCAGTGTGGGGTGGGCGGCGCGTTCCTCGAGCCTCGCCGCCACGTCGGGCGGCAGCGTCTGCCTTCCGGCGTGCACCTCGCGGACGATGCGCGGCAGGTCGTCCGCGAGCGCATCTTTGAGCAGGTATGTGCTCGCACCGGCGCCGATCGCGCGATGGATATCCTCATCCCCCTTGTACATCGTCAGCACGATGATGCGCGCGTCGGCGTCGAGGTGACGGATCTCCCGAATCGCGTCCACACCGCTGACGTCCGGCAGCCGCAGATCCATGAGCGTGATGTCCGGGTAATGCTGCTGGTACCGCATGACGGCTTCGCCGCCGGTTGCCGCTGCGTCGATCACGACCATGTCGGGTTCGCTGTTGATGATCATCCGCAGGCCCTCACGGACGATGCGATGATCGTCGACGCACAGGACTGTGATGCGGCGCGCCAGTGCGCCATCGGCTGCGAGCGTCACGGCCGCGGCCGGGCGTAAGGGACGCTCGCCTCCACGACAGTGCCGCCGGTCGAGCTCGTGACGGTGAGGCGGCCACCCAGACGCGCGGCGCGTTCCTGCATGCCGAGCAGTCCATAACGCCCGCTGTGGCCGGCCGTTCCGGCGTCGACGGCGAATCCTCGACCGTCGTCGGTCACCCGTAAGCGGATGCGATCGGCTTCTTGACGCATTTCCACGCGGATGCGTGTCGCGCCGGCGTGGCGCACCGCGTTCGTGATTGCTTCTTGTCCGATGCGCAACAGTTCCCCCTCGGTCACCGCTTCCGCAGCGATCGGGTCGGCCGACAGTTCGAAGCGTGTTGGCGGCACGACCGCCCGCCGGCCGATCTCGGTCAACGCACCGGCAAGGCCGCTCGCTTCCAGCATGGGGGAACGCAGGTTGAGGATGGCCTGGCGAGCCTCGCGGATGTACTCCTCCACCTCGCGTCTCAACGCCAGGAGTTGGGAGCGCTGCCCGGAGGCGTCGGGCAGACATTGCCGGGCGATCGCCTGCACCTGCAGAGCGATACCGGCGAGGCTCTGCAGCATCGTGTCGTGGAGCTCGCGGCTCAGGCGCGTGCGCTCGGCGAGCGTGGCCGCGAATTGCCGGTTCAGAATCCACACCCGAGTGTGCGCGACGCCCCACGCCACCAGCAGCAGGGCGGCCCCGCCGAGCGCGTAGAACCAGCCGGTCTGATGAAACGCCGGCTGCACGGCGAACGCCCATTGCGCTTCCGGCGCGGTCCACCCGAGGGCGTCACCGTTCGCCTGCACGCGAAACACATAGCTGCCCGGAGCGAGATTCGTGTAGTACGCCTGACGCCGGGCGCCGGCGTCGACCCAGTCGCGGTCGAATCCGTCGAGACGATAGCGGAACCGGATCTGCCCGGGAGCGGTGAGACGGAGCGCCGTGTAGTCGATCTGCACTTCACGCGTCCCGGCGGGGAGTACACCGGTACTGCCGGCCGCAACGAGGCGATCGTCGACTCTGGCGGTTGCGATCTGCGCCACGATCTCGGGCTGTGGTTTGTCGCCGACATGCCGGGGATCGACGACGGTGAGGCTGCCGCCGATCGCAAACCATAAACTGCCATCCGCCGCGCGGGCGGCGGTGGCGGTTCCCAGCGCCACGCCGGCCAACCCGTCGACGGCGTCATAGAGCTCGTATCTTGTCAGCGGCGTCTTTGCCCCGCGGCTGCCCAGGGCCGACGGATGCAGTCGAATGAGCGCTGCCCGACGGCCCGGGTGCAATCGTCCGCGATCGACGGCGAGCCAGAGAAATCCATCCGCGCTCTGGGTCATGGCCATGACGCGTTGCGCGGGCAACCCCTCGTTCTCGCCGAAGCGCTCCGCCATTCCATCGTGAATCCGCCACAGGCCAGCGGTACTCCCGGCCCACATCGTCCCGTGTGCGTCTTCGAAGATGGTGTCGATCGCCCGCTGGCTCGCGGTGGCTGGCGGCGACGGTAAACGGAGGCTGGCGAGCACCCGCTCGTCCCGCCGCACGGTGAGCGTATCCCCCGCTCCAGCCGCCCACACCGCGTCGCCGGTGACGCACACCGGCCGGACGGCGACGATCGGCTCCGGCGCGGCAGTCGCGGGAACGAGAGGCCGGCGATCGGCCGCACGGCTCCGATCGTCGGACGGGCTCATCATCGCGCCGCTGGTGCACGGAGGCGCGACGGGGCTGGCGGGCGCCAGATCGCCAATCCGGCCGCGGACGAACGCACGAACTCCCTGCCTCGTTCTCGCCCACGCCCGGCCGTGCGCGTCCCGAAACAGCGACTGCACGTCGCGCTGGTCGTTGACTCGGCGGCCACGCCAGGTGCCGCCGTCATGGGCGAACTGCATGACGCCGTTGGCGGTCGCGACCCACACCGAGCCGTCCGGATCAGGAAGAATCGCCTGCACCAGCGCATCGAAGGCGAGCGGCGTCAGCCGCTGCGGCGTGAGGCTGTGCAGACCCAGCATCGTTCCCACCCAGATGTTGCCCTCGCGATCTTCCAGAATCGACTGCACGACGTTGCTCGAAAGGCCGGTCTGGGTCGTCAGGCGCTCGACGAGCGGCAGGGCGGTTGTCGCCTCGTCGCGAACGCGCCAGACTCCCTGGCCGGTCGTCGCGACCCACAGGTTCCGCCGCGCGTCGTGCAGCAGACGCATCCCCCTTCCGTCGCTGTTGGTCAAACGTGGCGGCGCGCCATGACGCCTGGCTCCATGTGTGGGGTCTGTGATCCAGAGGGCTCCGCCGGCACTCTCGCTCGCATCGCGCGCGAGGCCCCGGTCGACGAGCTCGAAGCGGTCGCCCTCGCGCCGGCGGAACAGACCCTCGCGTGCGCCGACCCAGAGCGTGCCTCTGGGGTCTTCGCCCACGCTGAGGGCCGCGGCATCGCCGACCGGTTGCGTCTGGACCACCGCCCAGCGGCCGGCGCGCAATCGATGGAGCCTGCCCTCGCTGACGGCCCACACGTCCCCGGCGCGGTCTGCGATCACCCCGGTCGTCGAGTCGCGCGGCGCACTTCCCTCCGAGACGGTGACGACCGTCCCGTTTCGCAGCGCAGCGACGCTGACCCTCCCTTCGACGCGCGCGAACCCGACCCAGATCGTGCCATCGCGTGACGTGCTGAGCGCCAGGACCTCGGCCTCCGGCAGCGGCGTCGGGTAGATCGAGTTCCATGGGGTGAAGCGCGCGCCGTCGAACCGGACCACCCCGCGGCTGGTGCCGAGCCACAGGTAACCGTCGGCATCCTGCGCGATCGCGTTGATCGGGCCGATGGGGACACCCTCGGCGAGTGTCCACGAGGAGAGGGTGTATCCACTCAAGAGGCCGTGCTGGCTCTCGGCGTCCGTCGGCGCAGCACCGACGAGGGCGACCGTCGCGACCAGAAGAAGCCACTCTGCAGGTCTCATGTGCTGCATCCAGGCCCGTGTGGGGCAGTCTACCGCCCGTCCGCTCATCGCCGCCAGACGTGCGCCTCGGGACTCGGTGCGGACTCCCCCCGGGAGGTGACCATGCCTATACCGCAAATGCGGTATGTTGCACGCCCAGCTACCGCATCCGCGGTATTGCCGGGGACCGCCACCTGACTGATAACACTCCGACGGACGACGTTCCCGTCGTCAACGCCTTCAGTGGGAGTGAGGTTGCCGGAATGAACGTAGGGCGAGCGATTGGAAGCGCAGTGGCGCCGCGGCGCGAACCGGCTGGCCCGCGCGGGCTCAACGACCGCGTCGCCACGTGCTTTCCGGCGCAGCCGGCAGGAGGAAGCAAATGACGCTCACGAGACTGCTGCCAACGTGTCTGTGGGCGACGACGGTCGTCGTCCTGGCGCCCTCGTTCGCGTTCGCCCAGGCCACGCTGGCCGGCACCGTGCGAGACAGCTCCGGCGGCGTGTTGCCGGGCGTCACCGTGGAGGCATCCAGCCCGGCGTTGATCGAGCGGACGCGCACCACCATCACGGATGGGAACGGGCAGTACCAGATTGTGGACTTGCGACCCGGTATCTATTCGATGCGGTTTGCGCTGCAAGGCTTCACGACCATCGAGCGCGAGAGCGTGCAGATCACCGGCAGCGGCGTCATCACGATCAATGCCGATATGCGGGTCGGCGCCCTGCAGGAGACGCTGATCGTGACCGGTGAGACTCCGGTCGTCGACGTCCAGACCAGTACTCGCCGGCAGCAGGTGTTGGATAGCGACGTCGTTCAGGCGCTGCCGGCGTCGCGCGGGTATGGCAACTACCTCGCCGGAGTGCCGGGCATTCAGGTGAGCGGCCTGGGTTCGAGTGCGCAACCGAGCCAGAGCTTTTTCGCCTCCCGCGGCGGGCGAAGCGGCGAGGGGACGATCCAGATCGACGGCATGAACGTCGGCTCGTCGGTCGGAGGCGGCGGCGTATCGGGGTACCGCTACGACATGAACACGGCAGCGGAGGTCCAGGTGACGATCGCCGGCGGTCTCGCCGAGGTCGATCGCGGCGGGCCCGCGTTCAACATGATTCCGCGCACGGGCGGCAACCAGTTCAGCGGTACCTATTTCGCGAACTGGGCCGGCGACTGGTCGCAGGGGAGCAACATCGACGACCGTCTGCGCGGGCTCGGATTTACGGACAATCCCGCTCTCATCAAGAGCTGGGACACCAACTTCGCGCTCGGCGGCCCGATCGTCCGGGACCGGCTCTGGTTCTACAGCAACGTACGCAGCGACGGCATCCATCAGGATGTGCCCAGAATCTTTGCCAATGCCAACGCCGGCGATCCCGGCCTGTGGACCTATCAGGCCGACGACCGCATCAAGGTGCGCAACGCCCAGTCCAACCTGATCACCGGCGTGCGGACGACCTGGCAGGCCACGCGGCGCAACAAGCTGGGCTTCTACATCGACTACACCCAGAAGTGCAGCGCCTCGTCGTTCGTGCGGGGCAGCGGCCAGTGCCGGGAGCCTGGTGACGACTGGACGGCGGCCGGTCCGCCCATCGGCCCCGGCGGCAGTACGAACTCGCCGGAGTCCGGCACGATCTGGGACGACCGTCAGAAGATCATTCAGGCGAACTATTCGTCGCCGATTTCCAGTCGCGTGCTGGTCGACGGCGGGTACTCGTCGTTCTACAGCGCATGGGGCGACGTCCGCGCGGGCGGTGCCCTCACGGACTTCATTCCCGTCACCGAGCAGAGCACTCTCGGCGGCGTGCCGAACTCGAACTTCACGTATCGAGGATGGCCGGCGTCGGGCTCCGTCGATCAACAACATGCGACGTGGCGCGGATCGGTCACGTACGTCACCGGGGCGCACAACTTCAAGATCGGCTATCAAGGTGCACACCTGGTCTCGAAAAACCTCACCTACGTCGGCGAGCAGATCAGCTACCGCGTCCAGACGCAGCTGGTGAACGGTGTATTGCAGCGCGCGGTCCCAAACCAACTGACGCAGCGAATCGGGCCGAGCGCCACGAGCAGCCGGGTGCGATACGACGCCATCTATGCGCAGGACCAGTGGACGCATGGCCGGCTGACGGTGCAGGGTGGCTTGCGGTACGAATACGCGACGAGCTGGTCGCCAGAGGGCGAGAACGGGATCCTCGAGGACAACCGCTTCAGCACGGCGTTCACCTTTCCGCGCACCGAGGGCGTGCGCGGCTATCACGACCTCACGCCGCGGATGGGCGCCGCCTACGACGTGTTCGGCACCGGACGCACGGCGCTGAAAGTGAATGTCAGCAAGTACCTGCAGAGCGCCTATGCTGGAGAGGCGTACACGATCAGCAACCCCGGTGTGACGTTTCAAACGACGACCACGCGCGTCTGGACGGATGCGAACCGCGACTATGTCGCTGATTGCGACTTCATGAATCCCAGCGCCAACGGCGAGTGTCAGGCCTGGGCGAATCTGAACTGGGGTAATCCGGTGCAGACGACGAGCGTCAATCCCGACGTGCTCGGGGGGTGGGGGGTACGCAACTGGGACTGGCAGTTCGGCGTTGGCATTCAGCAGGAAGTCGCCCCTCGTGTCTCCGTCGACGTCAGCTACAACCGCCGATGGTGGGGGAACTTCTTCGTCACGCACAATCGCGCCCTCGATGCCTCGGACTTCGACGAGGTGACGCTGACGGCGCCCACCGATGAGCGGTTGCCCGGTGGCGGCGGCTACCCGGTGTCGTTCCTCATCCGCAACGCCAACAAAGCACTCGGCGCGACCGACAACTACTACACGACCACGAAGGACTTCGGCGACGAGACGCACTACTGGCATGGTGTCGACGTGTCCTTCAACGCCCGACTGGAGAACGGGCTGCTGCTCCAGGGCGGGACGAGCACCGGGCGAGGCGTCAACGACACCTGCGACGTGTTGATCGGACGATTTGGCAGACCCATGACGCCGGCCGCCACCGCCGACGGCGTGATCGATGGCCAGCCGGCCTGCGACTACGCGGAGCCGTGGCTGACCACGCTCCGCGGGCTCGGCAGCTATACCGTGCCGAAGGTTGACGTCCTGGTCAGCGCCATTATCCGGATGCAACCCAACGCGCAACCCGGCGGCAACGTGGGGACCAACGGCGCGTCACGAAGCGCGGACTACCGATTGAACGCGACCGCGTTCCGCGCCGCCACCGGCCGCTCCCTGCGTCCCGGTGTGACGCAGCAGAGCGTGGATTTGCTGGCGCCGGGAGATCTCTACGGCGACCGTGTGAATACATTCGACATGCGGTTCGCGAAGATTCTCCGTTTCGGCAGGACGCGCACGAATGTGGGCGTCGACCTTTACAATGTCTTCAACTCGAATACGCCGACGGCGTACGAGGCGGTCTACGACCCGGCGAATGCCGAGGCCTGGTTCCAGCCGACGGCGGTGGTCCAGCCCCGCTTCGTGCGCTTCAACGTGCAGTTCGATTTCTGATGGTGGAAGACCACGGTCAAGCGTGGTCCGGTGTGGCGGCTTTTGGCATGCACGCCGCCGCTCGGCGGCGCGATAATGGGTGGTCGTGAACCGGTTGCCAGGAGGGAATCCGTGACGCGAGTCTGGGCGGGCGTGCTGATGACGCTATTCGTCTTTCCACCCCTCGCGCGGGCGGCGGATCCTCCGATCGTGCGGGCGGCGGCTGCGGCGGACGGCGCCGCCGTACGGGGACTTATCAAGCAGGGCGCCGACGTCAACGCTCAGGGGAGTGATGGTGCCACGGCGCTGCTCTGGATCGCGCGGACCGACGATCTGGAGACGGCCGCTGCGCTGCTGAAGGCGGGCGCGAAGGTGGCGACCCCGAATGCGCTTGGCATTACCGCGGTGTACGCCGCGGCCGAACACGGCAACGCCGCCATGCTTCGCCGGCTGCTCGACGCGGGTGCCAGCGTGGCGACCACCGATTCCGCGGGTGACACGCTGCTGATGGCGGCAGTTCGCGCGGGCAATCCCGATGCCGTGCAGCTCCTCCTCGAACGCGGCGCTCCGGTCAATGCGGCCGACCCTCAGTATTCGCATACGGCATTGATGTGGGCGGTCAGCCGCGACGACGAGGCGATCATGAAACTGCTGATCGCGAAGGGCGCCACCATCGACGCGGCGACTCGCGTCGGCCAGAAGCCGGTCGCGAGGCCGCCGGGAACCGGCGGCGGGTCGCACGGAGTCGGCATCGTCCGCAGCGGCGTGCCGCCGCAGGGCGAACAGCAGCCGACGCCTGGCGGCATGACCGCATTGCTGTTCGCGTCGCGGGACGGGCGTCTCGACGCCGCGAAGCTGCTGGTCGAAGTCGGGGCTGACGTGAACCTGGCCGATCCCAATGGCATGACGCCGTTGCTGATGGCGCTGACCAACGGGCAGATCGAGGTGGCGAAGTTTCTGCTCGAGCATGCCGCGGATCCGGCGCGCGCCGACTGGTGGGGGCGCCAGCCACTGTGGGCGGCCGTCGACATCCGCAATCTCGCGGTACGCAGCGGCGCCCCGACCAACGAGAACGGCATCGACCGAGAGGCAGCGCTCGACGTCATCACGATGTTGATCGAGCGCGGCGTGGACGTGAATGCGCGCGTCAAGGAGTTCCCGCCGATGCGACGCTACCTGCTGCCGCTGGCATCGCTCGAGTGGGTCGACTTCACGGGACAGACGGCATTCATCCGCGCGGCGCAGGCCGGTGACGTGCCGGTGATGAAGCTGCTGCTGGCCAAGGGCGCCGATCCAACGATCACCACGTTCAACGGGACGACGGCGCTCATGGTCGCGGCGGGCGTGAACTGGGTGGTTGGCGAGACATTCAGCGAATCGCCGGCGGTCTGGATCGAGGCGGTGGAGCTCTGTCTCGATCAGGGTCTCGACGTGAACGCCGTCAACGCGATGGGTTTGCAGGCCGTGCACGGCGCCGCCAACCGGGGCTCCGACGACATCATCGAGCTGCTCGCCAGCCGTGGCGCCCAGCTCAATCGTCCCGATAAGGAAGGACGGACGCCGTACGTCTGGGCGCAGGGCGTCTTCCTTGCGACCAACTCGCCGGTGGCGAAGCCGTCGACGATGGCGCTGCTTGACAAGCTGACGAACGGAGCGGCGTCGAAAGCCGCGGCGACCGCATCAGCGGCCACGGCCCCCGCGGGCACGGAGGCCCGCCAATGAGGGCCTGGCTTGCCGGTGCCACCCTCGTCCTGACGTGTGCGCTCGTGGCGACGCTGAATGGCGCCCAGAACGCGCCGGCGCCGCGCGTCGCACCCGCGGCCACCACGCCGGTCCCGGATGCCGCATTCCTGAAGCAGTACTGCCTCGGCTGCCACAACGATCGCGCCAGGATGGGCACCCTCTCGCTCGAGTCGCTCGATCCGACGAAGATCGCCGGGCACGAGGACGTCTGGGAAAAGGTGGTGCGGAAGGTCCGCACCGGCATGATGCCGCCCGAAGGGGCGCCGAAGCCGGCTGCCGCGGCGCGCGCCGGCTTCGCCTCGTCGCTCGAAGCGCAGCTCGATCGCGCCGCGCTCGCGCGGCCCGATCCGGGGACGCCGGCATTGCACCGTCTCAATCGCGCCGAGTACGCCAATGCGATCAGGGATCTGCTGGCGGTCGACATCGACGTGACGGCGATGCTGCCGCCGGACGATTCGGCGGCGGGCTTCGACAATAACGCCGACGTGCTGGGCGTGTCGCCGGCGCATATCGAGGGCTATGCCTCGGCGGCGGCGAAGATTAGCCGCATCGCTGTCGGTGACCCGTCGATTGGTCTCGATCGTGTCACCTATCGCGTGCCTGGTGACCTGGCGCAGGACGTCCATCAGGACGGCCAGCCCCTGGGCACGCGTGGCGGCCTGATTGTCACGCACACGTTTCCGTTGGACGCGGAATACGACCTCGAGATCGGCGGCGGTGGCGGTGGCGGTCGTCTTGGCGGGGCACGCGGCGCAGCGCCGCCGCGGGGAGGCGGCCCCGCCCCCCCCGACGATCGTTTCGTCACCCTGGACGGCGAACGGATCACGCTCGCGGCACGCGGCGCGACACGGCTCAGGGTAGCGGCCGGCCCGCACACGATCACCGCAGCGATGGCGATCCGCTCGCGTGTGACCGGCGTCGATACGGTGTTCAACGCACCAACCCGTGCCGGCGGTATCTCACAGATCACCATCGTCGGTCCGTTCAATCCAACCGGGCCCGGCGACTCACCGAGTCGCCGGCGGCTGATGACGTGCACGCCGACGTCGGCGGCCGACGAGACGCGCTGCGCGCGAGCCATCCTCAACACGCTGGCGTCGCGTGCCTACCGCCGTCCGGTGCCGGCGACGGGGCCGGAGATGGACACCCTGCTCGAGTTCTACAAGGCTGGACGCGAACGAGGCCGCTTCGACTCGGGCATCCAGCGCGCAGTTGCGCGCGTACTCGTCGATCCGCAGTTCCTGTTCCGCTTCGAGCGTGAACCGGCCAACGTGGCGCCGGGGGCCCCGTTCCGCCTGACGGACATCGAGCTCGCCTCGCGCCTCTCGTTCTTTCTGTGGAGCAGCATTCCAGACGAGGCGCTGATGGCGGATGCCCGCCGGAGCGCACTGACAGATCCGGCGATCCTGGAGAAGCAGGTCCGTCGGATGCTCGCGGATCCGAAGGCCGACGCGCTGGTCAGCAACTTCGCCGGCCAGTGGCTGCTGCTGCGCGAGCTGCGCAACTCGCGTCCCGACTCGCCCGATTGGGACGGCAACCTGCGGCAGTCATTCCAGCGGGAAACCGAGATGCTGTTCGAGGCGGTGATGCGGGAGGACCGCCGTGTCATCGACCTGCTCGACGCCGATTTCACCTTCGTCGACGAACGGCTGGCCCGCCATTACGGCATCCCGAACGTGCACGGCTCGCGCATGCGTCGCGTCGCGCTTGGCCCCGACAGCCCGCGCCGCGGGTTGCTCGGTCACGGCAGCATTCTGACGGTCACGTCGGCGGCAAATCGTACGTCGCCCGTCACGCGCGGCAAGTGGGTGCTCGAGAACGTGCTCGGCGCGCCGCCGCCGACCCCGCCACCGGGCGTTGAAACAAATCTCGAGAAGGATGCGGCGCAGGTGAAGGCGACCTCGCTGCGCCAGCGCATGGAGGCGCACCGGACCAACCCGGCGTGTGCGTCCTGCCACCGCCTGATGGATCCGATCGGATTTTCGCTCGAGAACTTCGACCACACCGGCAAGTGGCGGGCGCTCGACGGCAGGGCGCCGATTGACGCGAGCGGCGTGATGGTGGACGGCAGCCGCCTCGATGGTCCCGCAACGCTGCGCCAGGCGCTGCTGGGTCACTCCGACGTCTTTGCCGACGTCTTCGCCGAGCGCCTGCTCACGTATGCGACGGGCCGCGGCCTGCGGCCTCAGGACATGCCCGCCGTACGGACCATCGCGCGCGCCGCCGCGCAGAACGGATATCGCTTCTCGTCGTTTGTGCTGGGCGTCGCCACGAGCGCGCCATTCCAGATGAAGACCAAGGCGGCCGTGGCTGCAGAAGCCAGGACGGAGTAGTCGTATGTTCATCACGAAGAAGCACCTGTCACGGCGGACCTTCCTCCACGGCGTCGGCGCCGTCGTGGGCCTGCCGCTCCTCGAGTCGATGGTCGGGGCGCAAACACCGCTGCGCCAGAGCAGCGCCGCGCCGAAGACACGCTTCGTCGCCTTCTACATTCCGCACGGCGCGACGATGGACAAGTGGACGCCGGCGACGGAGGGCACGGGCTTCGAGTTCACCGAGATTCTGAAGCCGCTCGAGCCGTTCCGCGATCGCGTCAACATCGTCAGCGGCCTGGCGCATCCCTACGTCGCGGGTGCCGGAGGCGCTGACGTGTCGGCGGGGGCGAACCATACGCGTGCCGCGGCGGTATTCCTGACCGGTGCCGTGCCGGAACGCGGTCCGCAGGCCCATCTCGGAGTCTCGGCGGACCAGGTCGCGGCGAAGCAGATCGGCCAGGAGACCCCTCTGCCGTCGCTCGAGCTCTCGATCGAGGAGTCGGTGCTCGCGTGCGAAGCGGCGTTCAGCTGCGCCTATCGCAACTCGATTTCCTGGAAGTCGGCGACCGAGCCGCTGCCGATGTTCAGCAACCCGCGGCTCGTCTTCGAGAAGCTGTTCGGCGTCGGCGCGACGGATGCGGAGCGGCGCGCGCGTCGCGAGGAGTCGCGCAGCCTGCTCGATTCGGTGACGGGCCAGATCGCCTCGCTGCAGAAGGATCTGCCGGCATCCGATCGCCGGCGGCTCTCGCAGTATCTCGAGGACGTGCGCGAAATCGAGCGGCGCATCCAGCGGTCCGAAGCGGCCGCGCGTACCGACCTGACGCTGCCGGAACTGCCGGTTGGTGTGCCGCCCACGTTCCAGGAACACCTGAAGCTGATGATGGATCTGCAGGTGATCGCGCTGCAGGCCGACATCACGCGCGTCTCGACGTTGATGATCTCTCGCGAGCTGAGCGGCGCGGTATTCCCGGAGACGAGCATCCGCGATCCGTTCCACAACCTGTCACATCATTCCAACGACCGCGGCAACATGGATCGCTTCGCGCAGCTGAACACCTATCACATGACCAAGTTCGCCTACTTCGTCGACCGGCTGAAGGCGACCAGCGACGGCGACGGCACGCTGCTGGATCACTCGCTCGTCCTGTATGGCAGTTCGCTCAGCGACGGCAACCAGCACAACTTCAGCCCGCTGCCGATCGTGCTGGCCGGCGGGGCGTCGGGCAAGGTGAAGGGCGGCCGCCATCTCGTGTTCCCGAAGGACACGCACATGTCGAACCTTCTGGTGGCGATGCTGAATACGCTCGATGCGCGCGTCGAGAAGTTTGGCGACAGCACCGGTTCGGTGAGCCTGTGACCAGCGCTTTCGTGATGCGTCGGGCCGGGTTGAGTGTCGCGCTGTGCGTCACCGCTGTGGTCGTGACGGTCGGCGCCCAAGCGCCGGGTGGCCGTGGTGGGCCGGCGTCGATGACGCTGCCGCTCGCCAACCTCGGCCTCGAGCACCTCGACATCGTCGTGCCCGACACTGCCGAGTCCGCGAAGTTCTACATGCGGATCTTCAAAATGCCTCTGCATCAGCAGCCGGTGCGGGAGACGCTGCGCTACTTCCTCGTGCTCGGCGACGTGCCGGCCGATCGGCAGGTGGGGTACGTGGCGATTGGCGCGGCCAACGGCCGGCCGGCCGCGATCGGCCATTACTGCGTACTGGCGGGCACCTATGGGGCGCAGGCGTTCTCGGCCGCGCTCAAGGCCGCCGGCCAGCCATCGGCGCCGACGGCCGCCGGCCCGATTGGCATGTGGCCCGATCCGGATGGACTCGAGCTGCAGTTGTTCCAGCCGCCGGCCGGCCTCGTGACTGCGGCCGTGCCATCCACGCTCGAGACACAGAAGGACGGCTTCCTCGTGCCGCGCGGCGTCGATCACGTGATGCTCCAGGTGTCCAGCCTCGAGAAGTCGCTGCCGTACTACCGCGCGCTGTATGGCACGGCTGCCGAGCGGCCGAAGGACAAGAACGGGCGCATCTGGTTCGAATTCCCGAAGAACACCCGCATCGCCCTCGAGCAGACCACCGGCACGCCGGCGATCTCGCACTACGCCATCAAGGTCGCGCCGTTCGATCGCGCCGCCTTGGACGCGCGCCTGCGTGAAGTGGGCGCACGCCTCCTGCCAGCCCCGGACGAGCCTGACGTCGTCCGCTTTGCCGATAACAACGGCATCGTCGTCGAAGTGCGAGTGGCGCAGTAGTTACCGGGGGTCGCGAGTCGGACCCCACTCTCCCCCGAAGCTTTGTCAGAGTGCCTTTCCATCCACGGGATGGCGCTGCCGATGTGTGCGATTGCGCTCGCGTCTCGAGCCGTATGGCGTTTCGATTGGCAGAGCGCTCGTGAGGCCTTCTATTCGCGCTCGAAGAGTACGAAGGCGTTCGAATCGTAAGCCCCGCGCGTTCTTCTGGAATTGCTGGGCAGCCGAGACAGCGGAATTTCACCGTTCCTAGATCGTTCCAACACGAGAGCGTTTGAGCGTTTCTGACGGATTGA
>JAICQE010000143.1 GCA_025938035.1 Vicinamibacteria bacterium | reverse complement strand
TACAGCGGCGGCATCGACTGGGCGGTCACGACGAACCAGACAGCCCGAATCAGCGTCAGCCGCTACAACTTCGCCACCCAAAACGCCGGTCTGGGCGCGTACGACGCGCCGGAGCGGGGGTACACGACGGAGAATCCCGAGTGGTACGTCCAGGCCGGGCACACGGGCCCGATCGGCCGGCGCATGATGCTCTACAACCGGTTCTACTACGACGGCTACAGCTCGATTTCGTCCAGCGCCGTCGAGGCGCCCACCTACATCGTTCCCGACGACGTGAATCGTGGCGGGGCGCAGCGTCGCGGCCGCACCGATACGAAGACGGTCTACCTGAGCTCGGATCTCGACTACGTGCGGGGCCGCCATTCACTTCGGAGCGGCATCGAGCTGCAGCACTGGCGGTTCAATTCCGACTCCGAGACCAACTACCTGGGCACGTATTACTTCGAAAGCCCCGAGGCCTTTGCCGCCGGACTGCCGCGCAGCTTCACGCGGCGTATCGGCGATCCGAACATCCGCTACACGAACACGCAGTTCGGCATCTACTTCCAGGACGATGTGCGGTTGAGCAAGTCGTTGACGATGACACCGGGCGTCCGGTATGAGGTGCAGACGCACGTCAATGACTTCGACAACGTGATGCCCCGGTTTGGTATCACGTGGGCGCCGGGAGCCGGGCGGACGACGTATCGCGCCAGCCTCGGCATGTTCCACGACTGGTTGAGCACCAGCACCTATCAGCAGACGCTGCAGTTCGACGGCTTCCGCATGCAGGAAGTCAACGTCGCCAATCCGTCGTTTCCCGATCCGGGCCCGCTTGGACCAGCGACCCCGGTACAGCGGTATTTGCTCGCGGAAGACCTCGTGCTGCCGCGCACTGCCCGCGCAAGCCTCGGACTGTCGCGCACCATCACCCGGATGGTCTCGGTCAGCGCGGTGTACACCTACACGCGCGGCATAGGACTCTTCATCGGCGAGAACCTGAACGCGCCTGTCGACGGTCTCCGGCCGGATCCGCAGTTCGCGAACGTGATCCAGGCGGTCTCCGGCGGCAAATCGCAGGGGCATACGCTCGATTCGAGCGTCACCCTGAATCTGGCGGGGCTCGGCACCAACCCGACGACGGGCCCGTTATGGCAGTGGCGGCGCGGGCTTCGTCTGAGCGGCAGTTACACGCTGGGCCGCCAGCGGAACAACACCGACGGCGCCTTCTCGGTGCCGGCCACGGACCGCGCGCTCGAATGGGGACCCTCGTCAGGGGACATCCGGCATCGCGGCAGTGTCAGTTTCGGCACAGCCGCCCTTCGCGGCCTGACCGCGTCGATGAACCTCGGCGCAACGTCCGGGCGCCCGCTCAACGTCCGTACAGGATTCGATGACAACGGCGACCTGATCTTCAACGATCGGCCAGACGGTGTCGGCCGCAACTCGGTGCGCGTGCCGGGACAGTGGACGTCCTCGGCGAATTTCGGGTACGCGTTCTCGTTCGGTCGCCGCCAGGTGGCGAGCGGTGGCGGCGTCTCGATCACATCGGCGGGAGGCGCATTGGCGGTCAACGTGGCGGACAGCCAGGCAGTTCCCCGCTATCGCCTGAATCTCTCGGTGAACATGCAGAACCTGTTCAACCGTCCCACCTACAGCGGCTACAGCGGCGTGCTCACGTCGCCGTCGTTCCTGCAGCCGACGTCCGTGAGCGGCGTCAGGCGCACGACGATCAACCTGAATTTGACCTTCTGATTAGCTGACCAGCGTCGTCGTAGTGTCCGCCTTCAGGCGGACCACGTCGAAGCAGGCTACGTTCGAATGAGCACCGTGGTGACCTACCGCTGCTTCCCGGCGACGGGATGAAGCGGCAACGCCACGGAATCCCCGCACGATGCGTTCGAAGAACTGTTAGCTGTCGAGGCCGCCGAGATGGCCGGTCGAGTCGCCGAAGTGCTCGAGCCGTGTTCCCATGCGATCCATCATCGTCAGGAACAGGTTGCACATCGGCGTTTCCTTCCGGTAGACGACGCGCCGGCCCGGCTTGATGAAGCCGCCAGCGCGGCCCGCAATGAGCGTCGGCAGGTCGTGGTGCGTGTGCGTGTTGCCGTCGGCCAACCCGGCGCCGTAGACGATCATCGAGTTGTCGAGCACCGATCGATCGCCTTCCTCGGCGGTCTTGAGGGTTGCAATCCACTTCGCGAACTGCTCGACGTGGTAGCGGTTGATCATCGCCACCTTGTCCATCTGCTCGACGACGTTGCGATGGTGCGTCAGTGGATGATGGCCGTCGGCAATGCCGATCTCCCGATAGGCGCGCGACGTTCCCTCGCGCGTCACCAGGAACGTGACGACGCGCGTCAGGTCGGCGCGGAACGCCACCGTGATCATGTCGGTCATCAGCTTGAAGTGCTCGGCGAAGTCGCTGGGCACGCCGTACGGCTTCTCCATCCCCGGTTCGACCCGTGCGTTCTCGCGTTCGGCCTTCGCCAGCTGCTCCTCAATCTGGCGGATCGAGGTCAGGTACTCGTCAAGTTTCCGTTGATCGGTCGGGCCGAGGCTTCCACGCAGGCGGCGTGTGTCCTCGGCGACGAAGTCGAGCAGGCTGCGCCGCTCGACGCGGCGGCGGCCTCGCGCTTCACGCGACAGCTCCGCATCGTCGCCGAACAGGCGCTCGAACAGCGCGCGCGGATCGAGCATCGGCGGCAGCGGCTGCGTCTCGTTCCGCCATGCCAGATTATTCGTGTAGGCGCAGGAGTAGCCCGAGTCGCAGTCTCCAGCCTGACGCGCATCCTCGAGCCCGACTTCGAGGGACGGGAACCGCGTCTGACGGCCAATCTGATCGGCGACGAGCTGATCGCAGGACACGCTGGCCTTGATGTCGGTGACCGTCTTCTTGACCTGGACGCCGGTGAGGTACGAGCCGCAGCATCGGCCGTGATCGCCGGGGCCGTCGAGCAGCGCACGGCCGGTGTTGTGCGTAAGGTTGCCCAGCAGGAGGATGTCCTGCTTCAGCGGCGCCAGCGGTGCCAGCGTCTGCGGAAGCTCGCCCAGCGCGCCTTCGTACGGGAGCGTCCAGTGGCGCATGTCGATCCCGTTCGGGACGTAGACAAACGCCATGCGCACCGGACGCGAACGGCGCTGCGCCTGCGCCAGCGCCGGCATCATCGAGTCGAGGAACGGCAGCGCGACCGCGGTCCCGAGACCGCGCAGGAAGGTCCGGCGAGGAAGCGCGCGACCAGTGATGAACATCAACGGCCTCCCGGCGATTCCTCGCCCTGTTTCTCTTCTCTCTGTTTCTCTTCTCCGCGCCGCGATCGGAAGGGAACGCTCTGCACCACCTGGCGGACCATCGTCTGGAACTGGTAGCCGTCGGCGGCGAGCGCGCGCTGAACGGCGTCCACCGCGCGGCGGTCGAACGGTTTCAGCCCGCGGCCGAGCGCATAGGTCATCATCTTCTCGGTGAGGGTACGCGAGAACTGCGGCAAATGCGAGACGAGAAGCGTGCGCATCTCACCCGGCGTCGCGAACTTCTGGCCGTCCGGGAGCGTGCCGGTCGCATCCACCGGAAACTGCCCCTCCCGATCGCGCCAGCGGCCGATGGCGTCGTAGTTCTCGAGACCAAAGCCCAGCGGATCCATGTTGCGGTGGCAGGCCGCACACGCCGGGTTGCTGCGATGACGCTCGAGCTGCTCGCGCACCGAGCGTTCGCCGCCTGGATTCGACTCCTCGAGCGGCGGGATATCGCCCGGCGGCGGTTCGGGCGGCGTCCCCAGAATGTTCTGCAGCACGTACTTGCCGCGGATGACCGGCGACGTGCGCGTGGGATAGCTCGACACTGTGAGCACGGCGCCCTGGCTGAGCACGCCACCGCGCCGATCGGTCTTCAGCGGCACGCGACGCATCTCGGAGCCGGTGACGCCGGGGATGCCATAGTGAGCCGCCAGCCGCTCGTTGAGGAACGTGTAGTCCGCGGTCAGGAAGTCCCGTAGCGGCCGGTTCTCACGCAGCACGTGCTCGAAGAACAGCGTCGTCTCGCGCTTCATCGCGTCGCGCAGGTCGGCGTCGAATTCCTTGAACGTGTCCGGATCCGGTTTGACGACGTCGAGGTTGCGCGTTTCGAGCCACTGGCCGGCAAAGTTCTCGGCAAAGGCAGAGGCGCGCGGGTCAGCTAGCATTCTCGTCACCTGCGCGTCGAGGACCTGCGGATCGCCGAGACGGCCGGATGCCGCCAGCGTCATCAGCTCCTCGTCCGGCATCGAGCTCCAGAGGAAGTAGCTCACGCGCGAGGCGAGCTCGAAGGGCGACAGGTCGTGCACGCTCCGTGGATCGCGCGGGTTGGGATCGCGCTCGAGGCGGAAGAGAAAGTTCGGCGACATCAGCATCGCCTGGATGGCCAGCTGGATTCCCTGCTCGGCGGAACGGCGGCCGCGCGAGCCCAGGTCCACGAATCGCATCAGCGCGTCGATCTCGCGCCGCGTCGCCGGCCGGCGGTACGCACGGCTGGCGAGCCCGCTGATGATGTTCTCCACGCAGCGGCGTCCGGACGAGGGATCGCACGACAGAATCCTCTTCCGGCTCTCCTTCTGCGTTGTCGACGCATACGGCCCGACGAACACGATTGAATCGAGAAACTTGTTCTTCCGCCGGTCGTACGAATCGGCCGCCGGCAGCGTCTTCACGAACGGGTCGTCGATGAACCCGGCGCGAAACACGTGATCACCCTCGGGCAGATAGACACGCAGTTCTTCCTCGGAATACGGATCGAAGTAGACGAGGCCTGACGGTTTCGTCTCGACGGTCCTGCTCGCGATGAGGACGCCATTCATCCAAAAGCCCAGCGTCACCGCGGCGGCGTCCTTGCCATCGACCTTCGGCCGCTCACCCGGCAGACCGATGCGCACCGTATAGTCGCCGGCGAACTCCACGCGGTGTTCGGCCTCGATGGTGCTGCGATCGATGCGCCGAATCTTCCGGTCGCGGACGCGATAGTCGGACTCGACGGGCTTCGGCGGAATCTCCGTCGATATCGCCCATCGGGCGATCCGCTCGGCGGCACCGAGATACCGCTCGGTCAGCAACGGCGAGATCGTGAGGACGTCGCCGATGTTGTCGAAGCCGTCTCCTGAATCGTCGGCCGGGAAGTACCGGTCCGCCCGGAAGCGCACGCCGAGAAGGTCCCGGATCGTGTTGGCGTACTCGCTGCGGTTGAGCCGGCGCGCCGTCACGCGCCCGGGGTCCTGCGGTATCGCCGCGTCGGCGGTGTCGAAGGCTCGCTCGATGTAAGCGGTCATCGCATCGAGCTGCGTCTTCGGCGGACGCGGCGCACCTGCCGGCGGCATGTCGCCGGCCCGCAGGCGCCGCAGCACTTTCTCCCAGACGTCGCGGTGTTGAACGAGCGAGTCTGGCGATGCCATCCCCTCGAGATTCAGGCCGCCCGCAAGCATCCGGTCGTTGTGGCACTGGGCGCAGGTGCTTGTGAGAACCGGCCGCACGTCGGTGTTGAAGCCATCCGCCTGGCCGGCGAGCCGTTCCGACGATCCGACGGCCATCAGCGCGGCAAGAGTGGCCCCGATCGCCGTGAGCGCGGCGCCCGCGGCGGCCGTTGGCTTGCCGCCGCGCCCCGGCCGCGGCGGCGGCTGTGCGCTGACAAGCTGGACGTAAGTCTGGAGCACACGTTCCTTCTGATCGGGTCTCGCGATCAGATAGCGATGCATGCCCGATGGCGACGGCGTAAACCGTGTCCGGCCATCGTCTGTGATCGTGATCGCCCCGGGCTCCGACAGATCGAAATAGCGTTGATCCGGGCTGACGCCATGGAGCACCGCCGCCAGCGTCCGTGACGGCGCGTCATAGGGAACGCCGCGGAACGCGCGATACGCGTCCACGACCGGATGATGCGGGGCCCACGTGAAGCTCGTGTCCACGCTCGCGCCCGGGAACGGCAGCGGATCGTTCAACTCCGCGCCAGCCATGACGATCGGCGCCGGCCAGTCGGCGAGGAGCTTTCTGAAGCCCGCCACATCGTTGCGGATCACGGGATCGGGCGCGCCGCCGTCGAATCGCCCGGCGGCAAGGGCCAGCACTGAGGCCTTCCTGGTCGCCCATGCCCGTCCGTCGGGAATCGCGATGAGGCCAAGCAGGTTCGCCGGACGTCCGCCGAGGACGATCGCCGCGTTGCGATCGACCTGCGCGCTCAGCGCGTTGCGCATCAGCGCGACCGCATCGGCCGTGTCGTTCAGCGTTGACATGGTCGCGAGATAGGCAGGCTTTCCATCCGCGGCGGTCTTGACGAGCGCCGCCTCGAGCATCGGCGGCACCGTGTTCGTCTCGAGGCCAGCGGTGGACATCCCGATAGCCGGCGCGTTCCTGCTGGCCGCCGCGCCAGGCTGATCCCCGGCGTAAAAGCGTGCGACGAGGTCGAGGAACCGGGCGGCCCGCAGGTTGAACACGCTGGTGCTCAGTGATGCGACGCGGGCCTGCTGCCGTCCGGCGAGGCCGAAGAGCATCGCCAGCGCCAGCACCTGGTCGATGTCGCCGTCGAGCGACGAATCGAAGAGCACCGCCAGCGGCGGCTTCTTTTGCGTCTGTGGCGCCTGCATCAGTTCTGTGCCGCCGCCGATCGCATTGATCGCTCCGTCATGTCCCGCGGATCAGTGGAAACGGGGTGATCGCGCCAGAGCCAGCGCATCATCTCCGGGAGGATCGCGCCGCCCATCGCCTGGCCGTGCCTGTTCATGCCCCATGAGTAATTGACGTCGTAGCCTTTCTTCACGAGCGCTTCCATCAACCGGACGTTCTGATAGAACCAGTCGCGCGTCTGATCGTAGTTGCCGTTCGCGGCCAGCGCGCGATTGTCGTTTCTGCTGTCCTGCAGGAAGACCCGTATCGGCTTCCGATCCGCTTTGAGCACGATGTCGGGATAGACGTGTCCGCCGCGGATGTTCGTGAAGCTGCCGACGATGCTGAGCACCTTGCGGAAGTGGTCGGGCCGTTCCCACGCCACGGTGAATGCCGCGATGGCGCCTGAGCTCGCGCCTCCGATGCCGTGGCGCTCCGGGTCTTTCGAGATGTTGAAGTCCGTGTGCAGCGCCGGCATCAGCTCGTCGACGATGACGCGGGCGTAGCGATCATCGAGCGTGTTGTATTCGGTCGGCCGATTCGTGTCCTTGTCGCCCCAGTTCTGCGGCGTGGGCTCGGGCTGTTCTGGCGTCCGGCCCGGATTGATGAAGACGGCGATCATCACCGGAATCTCCCGGCGGAAGATCAGGTTGTCGAGCACGTTGTGCGCGCGGATGTTGCCGGCCGGATTCTTGAACGCCTGGCCGTCGTTGAAGATCATGAGGCCCGCCGGCTCCGACGCCGTGTACTGCGCCGGCACGTACACCCAGTAGGTGTGCTGCGTCCCGGGATAGGCGCTGCTGGGCAGTGTGAACGGCCCGCGAATCTCGCCCCTGGGAACACCGTCCTGCTCGAGTGAATCGGGTCCCAGCTTGTAGAAGGTGTCGGGGTTCGGCGCCTGTGGAACCGTCTGCGCGTGCGCCAGGCCGCACGTCAAAACCGCCGCCAGCGTGCCCGATAAAAGGTGCCGCTTCGTCATCACGACTGTCACGGAGCGGATGATCGTGCGGAACTACGAGAGCGTCAAGGGTGGTTGGCGGCCGGACCCGCTCGTATTCCGGGCTTGCATAACCGATATTCGGAATCCGCGAAACGGGTGGCACGCGTCTACCATTCGGGCCGCGGCCCACCCTCGCCCGAAGCGACGGAGGTGGACGGAGGCAACGGTCTCACAGGAGGAACGAAGCAACGAAGACGAACGAAGACCGTTAACTTCGCAACCTCCGTGTCCTCCAGCAGGGCATAATGCCCCACACCTGCCGCTCGACTTGTGACAACGAAAACCCCGGACCTCAACCTCCTGCCGATCGCCGTCGCGCTCTATGACGAGCTGAGCGTCAGCCGCGCCGCCCGGCAGCTCGGCATGAGTCAGCCCGCCGTGAGCAAGGCCCTGCGGCGCCTGCGCGAAACGTTCGATGACCCGCTGTTCGTCCGCCGCCCGAGCGGCATTGTTCCGACGCCGCGTGCGCACGCCATCGTTCGCGCGGCGCGCCCGCACCTGCAGCATCTGCAGGAAGACCTGCTCAGAGGTGAACGGTTCGATCCCGCAGTCAACACCCGGCCGATCACGCTGGCAGTATCCGACATCGCCGAGATGGCGTTCTTCCCGTCGATCATCGAGCACTTCCGCACGCATGCGCCCAAGTGTCCCGTGAGCACGGTGTCGGTCAGCGATGCGCAGCTCGCGCAGGGACTGGAGAGCGGCGACATCGACCTCGCCGCCGGCTTCTATCCGGCGCTGGCGTTGAGAAACTTCCGGCAGCGCAGATTGTCGAGGCACGGGTTCGCCTGCCTGATGCGCGCCGGCCACCCTCTCTGGAAGAGCCGGCTCACGACGGCCGCCTTCCTTGCCGCCGAGCACATCGTCGTTCGCCGTGAAGGACGAAGCCAGGAAGTGCTCGAGCGGTTCATCGAACGCCGCAAGCTGCGCCGCAAGATTGTCGTGTACACCTCGCACGTGCTGAGCGTGCCGTTCATCGTGATGGAATCGCAGCTCGTGGCCACGCTGCCGTATGCGGTTGTCACCCGCTTCGCGTCGCTGACCTCACAGGTGGCCGCGGCGCTGCCGCCGTTCGATCTGCCCTACGATTTGAAGCTGCACTGGCATCGACGATTCGACAATGAGCCGCGGAGCATCTGGATTCGAGAGCAGCTCGCCGCCGTCTTCAAAGATCACCAGTGGCTGGCCCCGCCAGAGGGTCCGGCCCCATTTCTCGAGACCTGACCTATGGCCAGACGCAATCGAACGCTGTTCCTGCTGATGTCGCTGATCGTGTTGACGACGGGTGTGAGCGGCCAGGACCAGGGCGGCCGCGGCCGTGGCGGCGTGCCCCCGGGGGCGCCTGTCGCCGGGCCCGGCCGTGGCGGGCCTCCCGCAGGGCCTCCGCCGAGGGCGCTGATTCCCAGCGCCAGGCCGGTGCGCACCTGTGAGAGCCTCGCTGAAATCGCACTCGCGAACACGACGATCGAGTCGGCTGCCGTCGATGCGAACAACCCGGCGCTCTGCCGCGTCATCGCCAACACAACGCATCCACCCGCAGGCGACAAGGTGCGGATCTGGGTGGCCATTCCGCTGTCGAACTGGAACGGGCGTTTCATGGGCAATGGAGGCGGTGGCTTCTCGGGCGGGAATGCCGGAGCCGTCAACGGACCGGCTGCGCAGGGCTACGCTGCCGGGGCGACCGATACCGGCCACGAAGGCGGCAGCGGCAGCTTCGCCCTGGACGCCAACGGACGTCTCAACTGGCAGCTGATTCGCGACAACGCGTATCTCGGGATCCACGAGATGACCGTCACCGGCAAGGCGCTGACGCAGGCATTGTACGGTGTGGCGCCGAGGTACTCCTACTTCAACGGGTGTTCGACGGGCGGACGTCAGGGTCTCATGGAGGCCCAGCGCTATCCGCAGGACTACAACGGCATCCTGTCGGGCGCGCCGGCGATCAACTGGAACCGGTTCCATATCCAGCACCTCTGGGGTCCGGTCGTCATGAATGCGGCAAACAATCCGGTGGCGCCCTGCAAGCTGGCGGCTGCCACCGCTGCCGCGATCGCCGCCTGCGACACCATCGATGGCGTGAAGGACGGCGTCATCGAAGATCCGAAACGCTGCACCTACGATCCGAAGCCGCTCGGCGGCACATCGGCTGGAGAATGCGGCGCATTCACCGACGGCGACGTCACGGTGATCCGGAAACTGTGGGAAGGACCGCGCCGGCAGGACGGCACGTTTCTCTGGTACGGGCTGCCACGTGGCGCTGACCTGAACGCGCTGTGGACCAGCAGAGGCACGCCGCTCCGCCCGGCACCGTTCGGCATCTCGATGGACTGGTTCCGCTACTTCCTGACCCAGGACCCGAAGTTCGACGGCAACGCCGTCACGCCCGCGGGCTACGAACGGTTCTGGGATCAGTCGGTCGAGCAATACGGCATCGTCTTCGGAACCGACAACCCCGACCTGACGGCGTTCCGCGATCGCGGAGGCAAAGCGATCGTCTGGCACGGCTGGGCCGATCAGCTGATCACCGCCGAGGGAACCGTCGACTATTACACGCGAGTGCAGCAACAAATGGGTGGCGCGACGAAGGCTGGCGAATTCATCCGCCTGTTCATGGCCCCGGGCGTCGCGCACTGCGGCGGCGGCGCCGGTCCGGCGCCCGCCAACCCGATCGATGCGCTGCTCGCGTGGGTCGAGGAGGGCAAGGCGCCAGACATGATTCCCGCGATTCGCCGTGACCAGACCGGCATCACACGATCGAGACCGTTGTGCGCCTATCCGCTCGTCGCGAAATACAGAGGCAGCGGCAGTACGGACCAGGCGAGCAGTTTCACGTGCAGCGCCGGGCTCTAGAAAGAGCGTGCCTACTCAGACAACACAGGTCGGCATTGTCGGAGCAGGGCCAGCGGGGCTGCTGCTCGGGAAGCTGCTGCACCTCAATGGCATCGACTCCGTCATCGTCGAAGACCGAAGCCGCGACTACGTGATCGATCGCGTGCGGGCCGGCGTCCTCGAGCAGGGCACCGTCGATCTGCTGCACGCCGCGGGGGTGGGATCACGGCTGCGGCGGGAAGGACTTCGCCACGACGGCCTGTACATCAGCTTCCAGGGAGTGCGGCATCACATCGACTTCGCCCAACTGACCGGCGGCAAGGCGATCACCGTCTACGGGCAGAACGAGGTGGTCAGGGATCTGATCGATGCACGGCTTTCGACCGGCCGCCCGCTGTTCTTCGAAGCCGGGCATGTCTCGATCAGCGGCATGGACTCCTCCCGTCCCATCATTCGCTTCCGGCACGCCGACGCCGATCACGAAGTCCACTGCGATTTCATCGCCGGGTGCGACGGCTTCCATGGGATTTGCCGCCCGTCGATCCCGGATGGCGTGCTGACCATCTATGAACGGGTCTACCCGTTTGGCTGGCTCGGGATCCTGGCTGAAGCGGCCCCCTCGTCCGACGAGCTCGTTTACACCTACCATGAGCGCGGCTTCGCGCTATTCAGCATGCGCTCGCCTCGTGTGACGCGGCTGTATCTGCAGGTGCCGCCGGACGAATCGATCGAGAACTGGTCCGACGAGGCGATCTGGGCCGAGATGCTCGAGCGAATGACCACGCGCGATGGCTGGCGGCCCAACGTCGGCCGCATCGTGCAGAAGAGCGTGACGCCGATGCGCAGCTTCGTGGCGGCGCCAATGCGCCATGGGCGCCTCTTCCTCGCCGGCGACGCCGCGCATATCGTTCCGCCGACCGGCGCGAAGGGTTTGAACCTGGCCGCCTCGGACGTGCTGGTGCTGGCGCGGGCGATGAAGGACTTCTACGCGTGCGGACAAACCGAATGGCTGGATAAGTACTCGGACGTCTGCCTGCGCCGCGTCTGGAAGGCACAGCGGTTCTCGTGGTGGATGACGTCGACGCTGCACCGTACACCGAACGAAACGGCGTTTGATCATCAACGCCAGATCGCGGACCTCGATTACCTCACCAGCTCACGCGCGGCAATGACGAGCCTCGCCGAGCAATATGTCGGCTTGCCAGCGGAGGTATCCTTCGAGTCGGCAGGATTGTTGTCGTAGCTTCCGCCTTGAGGCGGAAGGAGGCTTTATGGTCAGCTCACTCGTCGTCATGGCCGCTGCCGCGCTGCTTCAGCAGCCGTGCGACGCACTCAAGACCGTCTCCCTTCCACG
>JAICQE010000133.1 GCA_025938035.1 Vicinamibacteria bacterium | reverse complement strand
CTGGTCAGGCTCGCCTCGCGGCCCTCCCAAGGTCCGCGCCACGATCACGGACGATCTGGAGGATGTCAGCGTCCGATCGCCAGCCGATGGGCGAGTACCTCGGGCAACCCCGCATCGATGATCCGCGCCTGGGCAGAGGCAACGTCGTACGGCACCCGCACGATCGTCAACGTACGTGCCACGGTATCCAGCAGCGCGAAAGCGGCACGCGGATCGCCATCGCGCGGCTGCCCGACAGCGCCGCAGTTCACGAGATAGCGCGCGTCGTTGTCCAGCGTCAGGCGGAAGCGATCGCCGCGCGGCGGGCCGACCGCGTACAGCTCTCCGGCCATCCGGAACGCGGCGGGCACGTGCGTATGCCCGTAGAGACACAGCGGACGAATGGCTGTCGCAAGCGCGCGGCGGACGTCGAGGTCGTCGAAGATGTACGCGTCCTCGTCGAACGGCGCGCCGTGGCAGATTTCGACCATGTCATCGACGGCAACCGGACCGGTCGGCAGTGCGGCCAGCCATTCGAGGTTGGCGGGCGTCAGCGCCTCGCTCGTCCATTGAATCGCAAAGCGCGCCAGATGGTTGAAGTGCTCGACGCTGGCGAGGCGGGCGGCAACTTTGTCGTGATTGCCGCGGATGAACGTCGCCGACGGGAGCTTCCGCACGCGTTCGACGACGTCGTTCGGATCGGCGCCGTAGCCAACGAGGTCGCCGAGCACGAGCGCGTGATCGTAGTGCCCCGCGGCCGCCAGCACCGCTTCGAGCGCCTCCATGTTCGCGTGGATGTCGCTGAGGATCAGGTAAGTCATCAGAACCCGACCCATTCGAGCAGCCGCTCGACGACGTCGGGCACGGGCTGCGTGCCGTCGACGCGGACGTGCGCTTCCGCGTAGGTCAACCGCCGCCGTGCGTAGAGCTGCTCCATCTGCGCGCGGTCGGCCGCCAGCGGGCGCCGGCCGTCAGCCGGGACCCGTTCGAGGAGGCGCGCGAGCGGCACGTCGAGCCAGGCGACCGCGCCATCGGCAAGCATCAGCGCCCGGTTGTCCGGCTCGGCGAACGTGCCGCCGCCCGTGGCCACGACGATCTGGCGCTGCGGCAGCAGATCGCTGAGCACGTGCCGTTCCTGCTGCCGGAAGTAGGCTTCGCCGCTCTGGGCGAAGATCGCGGCGACCGATCGCCGCTCCCGCGCTTCGATACGATCGTCAATGTCCTCCACACGCCAGCCAAGCCGGCGGCCCAGCGCCCGCGCCACGGTCGTCTTGCCGGCGCCCATGAACCCGACAAGATAAACCTTGTCCGCGTTCACGCGCGAAGCGATTCCAGCACCGAGAAGAATTCCGGATACGAGACCGCGGCCGCGCCGGCGTCGTGGATGGTCGTCGGTCCGTCGGCGCCGAGCGCGGCGATTGCGAACGCCATGGCCAGCCGGTGGTCGTTGCGGGCGTCCACGTCGCCGCCGTGCAGGCGGCGGCCGCCGTGCACGTGAAATCCGTCCGGGAACTCCTCGATCTCCGCACCCATGCGCCGGAGTCCTGCGGCCAGGTCCCTGATTCGGTCGCTTTCCTTGACGCGCAGCTCCTCGGCGCCGCTGACGCGCAGATCGCCGCCGTGCGTGGCGAGCGCGGCAAGTACGGGCAGCTCGTCGATGAGGCCCGGCACTTCGGCCGGCGCGATCGTCACGGCCTGCTGCCGCCCGTGGCGGACGATCACACGGCCCATCGGTTCCGCCGCGGTTGCCTGCCCCTCGTCGACGCCGATATCCGCGCCCATCCGGACCAGCACGTCGAGGATCGCCCTTCGCGTCGGGTTCAGGCCGACGCCGTCGATGGTCACCTCGGAACCGGGCAAGGCCGCTGCCGCGACCATCCAGAACGCCGCCGAGGAAATGTCACCGGGCACGGTCAGCGCCGCGCCATGTCCGCGCTGACCGCCGCGAACGGATACCGTCAGCCCCTCGCGGCGGACCTCGATACCGAACGCTTTGAGGCCGCGTTCCGTATGGTCACGTGTCTGCAGTGCCTCGGTGACGCGCGTTTCTCCGTCCGCGTGCAGTCCGGCGAGCAGGACCGCGCTCTTCACCTGCGCGCTGGGCACCTCTGTCTGGAAGTCGATTGCGCGCAGAGGAGAGGCGCCCTGAATCGTCAGCGGAGGGCGGCCGTCGCTGGACGCGATGCGTGCGCCCATGCGTTCCAGGGGGACGATGATGCGGCGCATCGGCCGGCGGCCGAGCGATTCATCGCCGGCGATGCGGGATATGAATGGCTGTGCGGCCAGAAGTCCCGCCAGCATACGCATCGTCGAGCCTGAATTGCCGGCGTCGAGCGTGTCGGCCGGGGCGAGAAACCCGTTCGGCCCGCGGCCGGTGATGCGCAGCTGGAGCCCGGTGGCGTCGCGGCCGGTGACCTGGACACCGACGCCCAGCGCACGAAGGCAGTTGAGCGTGGAGGCGCAATCAGCGCCGGTCGAATAGCCGTCGAGCTGGGAACTCCCCTCCGAGAGCGCCGCAAACAGCGCATACCGGTGGGAAATGGACTTGTCGCCGGGCGGACGTACGGTGCCGCGCACGTATGGCGTTGGATGCACGATTACCGTTTGCGGCGAGCCCATGGCCGAACTATAACAGGGGGCGGCTGAGGGCCTCCATATGCAGAACGGCATGATGCAGCGCTTTGTGAAACGAATCCTGGCGGGAGCAGTCGCGGTGTTCGTCGCCGGCGCAGGCACGACGGTTTTCGCGCAGCGGGAAATCACGTTCTTCGTGTCCGCGACGACGATCACGGGGGAGGTCGTCTCGGATCTGAAGGCCGACGAGGTGCGCGTGACAGAGGACGGCAAGGAAGGCAGTGTCCTGCGCGTGGTTCCCGTCGCATGGCCGGTCAAGCTGACGGTCCTCGTCGACAACGGCTATCAGACTGGTACTCTGCTTACGCAGTACCGCAATGGCCTGAAAGCGCTGTTCAGCGCGCTCCCGGCGGGCGTCGAAGCATCGCTGCTGACGCTGGCACCGCAGCCGCGATGGCTTGTCCGGCCGACCGCCGACAAGGTCCAGCTCCAGAACGGCGTTGACCGCATCACACCCGACGATTCCGGGTCACGGATGGTCGAGGGACTGATCGAGGCCGCCAGCCGAATCGAGCAGGAGCACCGGAAGGAGTCGAACAATTTCCCCGTCATCGTCGTCGTCTCCACGACCGGCCCGGAAGGGAGCATGGCGGTCGATCGCGACGTGCAGCGCATGGCGACCCGCCTCACCACGTATCCGGCCCGCGTGCACGTGATCATGTTGAGTACGGGGGGGACGTCGCCGACGCACCTGCTCGGCGCGCGCCAGGTGCATGTCGGGAAGAGCATCGCCGACCTCACCGGCGGGCGCTATGAAGCGATCGCCGCACCGACGGCCGTGTCGTCGCTGCTGGCCAACTTCGGCGAGACGATCGGCGAGGCGCATAACTTTCAGAGCCATCAGTTCAGGGTCACCGTGCAGCGGCCGGCGGACGCGAAGGGTGAGGGCGGCCAGTTCCTGGTCGGGGCGACACGTCCCGGCGTGCGGTTGACCGTTACTGCACAGGGGCTGAAACCGTAAAGGTGTGCACTGATTTGACGTCCGCATCGTAAGATGGAATTGCAGCCTGAATGAGCGGCCAAACGGTTCGACTCGACTTCGACAGCACGTTCGAGATGCTCGACCTCGTCCAGGTCGTCAGCGACCACATCGGGCGCCTCGCCGGCCTCGACGAGGAAGCCCGCCACTGGGTCAACGTCGCCGTTCGTGAGTCGGTCATCAACGCGATCAAGCACGGGAACCGCAACGACACCGGCAAGCGGGTGCACGTGGAATTCACGCCGCTCGAATCGTCGGAGGTCCCGCAGGGCGTCGTGATCCGCGTGCGCGACGAAGGCCCCGGGTTCGACCCGGCGGATGTTCCCGATCCGCTCGCCCCCGAAAACCTCCTGAAGGGCAGCGGCCGCGGGATCTTCCTGATCCGCAGCTTCATGGACGAAATGGTTCTCCAGCGTGCCGCTGAAGGCGGCATGGAAATGGTGATGGTGAAGCGCGCCGGGTCCGTGCACGACTCGCTCAGCGCGTGAGCCGCCCCGACCCGGTCTTTCTCGCCACCGCAGCTGAAATCGTCCTCCGCGCCGGCCACATCCAGATGGCGCGCCGCAAGTCCGGATTCCGTGTCGACAAGAAGGGCACGATCGACCTCGTCACCGAGGTCGATCTGGAATGCGAGCGGATGTGCCGCGCGGTGATCGCCGAGCGCTTTCCGGATCACGACGTGCTGGCCGAGGAGCTGAGCAGCGGTCCAGCCGAGCGTTCGTCGTCGACGCATCGATGGGTCTTCGATCCGCTGGACGGGACGACGAACTACGCGCACGGCCTGCCGATCTTCTGTGCGTCGCTGGCGCTCGAAATCAACGGACGTCCGGAAGCGGCCGCGATTTACGACCCGACGCGAGGCGAGCTGTTTACGGCGGAGCGCGGCGAAGGCGCGTATGTGAGCGGCGTGCGGCTTCACGTGTCGAATACCGGCCGGCTGATCGATTCGCTCCTCGTCACCGGTTTTCCGTACGACGTGCACACGCAGCGCGACGACCTCGTGGGCCTTTTCGGCGCGTTCCTGGGCCAGGCACGGGCGGTGCGGCGCCTCGGTTCTGCCGCAATCGATCTCTGCTATGTCGCGGCCGGGCGGTTCGACGGCTTCTGGGAACAGCACCTCAAGCCGTGGGACGTCGCGGCGGGGGCATTGATCGTTTCGGAAGCGGGTGGAGTCGTGACCGGGATGGACGGGTCGCCGTTCGACTCGGTCGCCGCGCATCTGGTCGCGTCGAACGGACACGTCCACGGCGAGGTGCTCGATGTCATCCGGGTGTTCCGTGGCGAACGCTCTCTGCAGCGGACGGACTGACCTCTGACGACGGCAAATCTTCCCTGAAATCGCCCTTTCTCTCAGCTGAGCGGTTGGCATCGCCGGTGCAAGAGCCCGCCGCATGCACAAGCGACTCTTACCTGTGCTGCTGTCTGTCTGCGCGATCGTGGCTGTCGCGCCGGCAACCGCATCCGCACAGCAGACGATCAACTTCTCCCTGGGTGTGTTCACGCCACGCGGCGAGGATGCACGCGTCGCCGGCGACGTGCTCAACGCCAACCGCAATTTTCTCTTCTTCGAGATCGACGACTTCACCAGCGCATCGATCGGCGCGGAATGGCTGGTGCCGCTCGGTGAGTATTTCGAAGCCGGAGCAGGCATCGGGTTCTCCCGCCGGACGGTGGACAGCGTGTACACGGATTTCACGGAGGACAACGGCGCGGAAGTCGCGCAGGAACTGAGGCTGCGGCAGGTGCCGTTTTCCTTTACCGTACGCGCGCTTCCGCTGGGGCAGCGAAACGCGCTGCAGCCGTACGTCGGCGCGGGACTCGGCGTGATCAACTGGCGCTATTCCGAGTCCGGAGACTTCATCGACTTCAACAACAACCTGGAAATCTTCCGCGGGTCCTTCGTCGGCAGCGGCACGGCGACCGGGCCGATCGTCCTCGCCGGGCTCCGATTCGGCGGCGAGACGTTGAGCGTCGGCGGAGAGATCCGGTACCACGCCGCCGAAGGGGATCTCAACAGCGATTTCGCCGGCAACAAGATCGATCTCGGCGGCTGGACGTACAACTTCACTATCGGGGTGCGATTCGGACGATGACAGGGGAATGCAGAATTCTGAATTCAGAAATCAGGCGGTTTCTGCATTCTGCATTCTGCATTCTGAATTCTGAATTCTGAATTACTGGAGCCTGTATAAAGCCACTCCCCCGCCCGCGCACACACGCGTCATCGCCGCGGCAAACGAGACATCCTCGCGCATCCGGCGCGCGAGGATGTCACCGCCTTCCGACTGTTCTTCGGCGATCAGCCAGCCCGCATGCGCGGCGGGCCGGGTCGAAAGCGCCAGTTCCCAGATCGCGCCGTTTCCCTCGTGGACGAAATCCGCGATAGCGAACCCGTCTCGCGACAGCTCCTGCATGTAGTGCGCGAGCGAGCCCATGCTCGCCAGAATCTTCTCGCCACCGTAACCACCGCGCAGGCAGTCGGTCACGCCGCGCCGCTCGATCGTCCGCGGTACGTCCCACTGCGCCTCTTCGAGCATCGGCGCCTGCAGGCCCAACGGCGGCGACTCGACCACCGACGCAGTCAGCAGCGCTGCGGCGAGGGCAACCGCCACGCCGTGCCGGCGGAACTGCGCAACGGCAAGACCGCCACCCAGCGCACAGGCGGCCGACAGGACGACCATGTAGCGGATTCGAAACGGGTGTCCTTCGACGAACGCGTAAAACGGTAGAACGGCGGCGGCCGCGAGCGCGAGCGGAATGAGCGCGCGAGTCGCGGCTGGGCGCGACGCGGATCGGACAATCAGCCAGAAGGCTGTGCCTATCGCGACGATCTCCAGCACGTAGCCGCTCAGGCGGTGTGTTCCCCACCACACGGCAATGAACGATTTGAGGGGAAGTCCGTGGTAGGTCGGGTCCACTTCGTAGAAGCCGCCCGCCACGAGCCACCGGCCGGTCGTGATCCGGCTGTTGAGAGAAAACAGCAGGATTGCCAGCGCCGGCCAGACGGCAAGGCGGGCGATCAGCCGGGCGGTTCGACCGGGTCTGACGCCGCCTCGGATTAGCGAGAGTCCGGCCAATGCCAGCGCAGCGGACAGGATCAGCCACGCTTCGTACCGCGTCCACGCGGCAGCGAACAGCGTCGCGGCGAGTCTCGCTGGTACATGGAGTCCGGCTTCCTTGTCCGCCGTCACCCACTCATAGATCCACAGCAGCGCGAGAAACACCAACCCGAGCGTCAGCGACTCCGTCATCGGTGTGCTCTGCAGATACAGCAGGTTCGGGTTGACGACCAGAAGCGCTGCCGCGGTGACTGCGCCTGGCGCCGAACCGGTCATCGTCAGCACCAGGCGGGCCGCAGCCCAGACCATCAGCGTGAAGGACGCGATCGACACGAGCGACGCGAACGCGCCGGTGCGATAGAGGACGTCGATCTGCGCCGGAAGAATCTGAATCAGGTGGGGCAGTGGCAGCCAGACGGCGCCGATCTGCTGCCAGCCAGGCGTGATGCTGTCGATGACACGCCGGGCCACGACCAGATGCGCCTTGGCATCGTAGTGGCTGAGCACGAGGTCCAGTTCGAGAAAGCGGATCCATGCGGCGGCGCCGCACAGGAAGGCGACCGCGGCGAGGATGCGTGGAAGGCGCGGGATGATCACGAGGCGCTGCTCAGCATATTCTGTGTAGGCGTGCGGTCGTTCATCGGTTGGCTCCATACCCTGGCGCTCGGTCTCGGCGGTCCCGGTCTCTTCGCGGTGGCGTTCCTCGATGCGTCGTTCCTGTCGCTGCCGCACATCAACGACCTGCTTGTGGTCGTCATGGTTACCGAACACAAGAACCGGATGCTCTATTACGCCGCCATGGCCACGTTCGGCTCGGTGACCGGCTGTTACGTCCTGTATTACCTGGCGGAAAAAGGCGGCGAGGCGTTCCTGCACAAGCGCCTGAAAGCGGTTGCCGTCGAGCGGGCGCTCGCGGCCTACAAGCGCAACGGGCTGATGGCGCTGATGATCCCGGCGTTGTTGCCGCCGCCGGCGCCGTTCAAGCTGTTCGTGCTCGCCGCCGGCGTGGCGCGCGTGCGGCCGATGCAGTTCATCGTCGCGCTGACGCTGGCACGCGGCGCCCGCTACGTCGCGCTTGGCATCCTCGCTGTTTACTATGGCGATCAGGCGCTGGAGTTGATGAGGACCCATGGGCGCGTGGTCGCGCTCGTCGTCGTCGGACTCCTCGTGGCAGCCGCCGTTGCCGTGTGGGTGATGCGCAGGAAAGCAGGGCGTGAGCGAACCTGAATTGTCCGTCGTGATTCCGCTGCGGGACGAGGAAGCGAACGTCGTCCCCCTGCACGCGGAGCTCAGCAGCGTCCTGCAATCGATGCGGCGGCCCTATGAAGCGATCCTGGTCGAGGACGGCAGCTCGGATCAGACGTTTGCGCGGCTGTGTGAGATCCAGGCGCAGGACCCTCGCGTCCGCGTCATCCGGTTCACGAAGAACTTCGGCCAGACAGCGGCGTTTGCCGCCGGATTCGCCGCCGCCCGGGGGCGGCTCGTCATCACCGCGGACGGCGATCTGCAGAACGACCTCTCGGACATACCGAAGCTGGTCGAGCTTGCGGCATCGCACGACATCGTCTGCGGCTGGCGGAAGCGGCGCAAGGATACGTTCCTGACGCGGCAGCTGCCGTCGATGGTGGCCAACTGGCTGCTCGGCCTCGTGTCCGGCGTGCGTCTGCACGACAACGGCTGCTCGCTGAAGGTCTTTCGTGCCGAGGTGGTCAAGCCGCTGAAGCTTCGGCCCGGCATGCATCGCTACCTGCCCGCGATTGCCAGTCAGCTCGGCGACCGCGTCGCCGAGCTGCCGGTCAACCATCGGCCGCGGCGGTTTGGCCGGTCGAAGTACGGTCTCTCCCGAACCTTCACGGTCGCCAACGACCTGCTGCGTCTCCGCAGCGTCATGCGCTCGGCGATCGATCCCGCTGCGCCCGGTCAGCCGATCTACGAAATCGCCGAGTTGCGGGAGTCGTCTCGGACCGGAACGGACGGTTCGGGCCAGCTGTTACACTAGGCGACGGTCCGCCTGAAGGCGGACACTACAGGGCCAATGGCGTACCGCAGTCCCCTCGAAGCGCGAATATCGAAGCGCACGACCAAAGCGATCACCGACTTCAACCTGATTGAAGACGGCGACCGGATCATGGTCGGCCTGTCCGGCGGCAAGGACAGCTGGGCGCTGATGCAGGTGCTCGACAACCTGCGGCAGCGGGCGCCGATCCGGTTTTCCCTCATCGCCGTGAACGTCGATTCCGGCTACAAGGACTTCAAGCACGGCGTCATCGCCAGGACCTGTGAGGAGCGCGGCTGGGAGTACCGGATCGAGCACACGTCGATCGGCGACGTGATGGACGACATCCTCGACTCGAATGCGACGCCCTGCTCGCTGTGCGCGCGGCTGCGCCGCGGCGTGCTGTACCGCATTGCGTCGGAGGTCGGCGCCACGAAGATCGCCCTCGGCCACCACATGGACGACTTCATCGAGACGCTCCTGCTGAACCTGTTCTTCGCCGGTGCGCTCAAGGCGATGCCCGCCCGCCTGGTGTCCGACAACGGCGAGCACGTCGTCATCCGGCCGCTCGCGTATGTGGGCGAGGATGAAGCGCGGCTGTACACGAAGGAAGTCGGCCTGCCGATCATCGGCTGCTGCTGCCCGGCATGTGGCGATCTGAGCCTGCAGCGGCAGCGGGTCAAGCGATTGATCATGGACCTCGAGGTCGAACATCCCGGCGTCAAGCAGTCGATGCTCAAGGCGCTCGGCAACGTCATGCCGCGGCACCTGCTCGACACCCGCCTCAACCCCAGCGGCGAGCTGCGCGACAGCGTAGCGCTGCGCCTGGATGACGAATCGTCGAAGCTAATCCAGATCCAGCATTAGCCACCGAGGTGCGCGCGCTTCTGCAGAGAGTCACCTCGGCGCGCGTTCTTGTGGGCCGGGCGATCACCGGCGAGATCGGCCGTGGGCTTCTCGTCTTCGTCGGGGTCGGCCGCGACGACACGATCGACGATGTGAAGTACCTCGCCGCCAAGATCTGCGACCTCCGTGTCTTCGAGAGTGATGCCGGCAAGCCGATGGATCGGTCTGTCCTCGATGTCGGCGGCAGCCTCTTGGTCGTGTCGCAGTTCACGTTGTATGGCGACGTGCGGAAAGGCCGCCGCCCATCCTTCGATGGCGCGGCGCCGCCCGATGATGCGCGCCGGCTGTATGAGGAGTTCGTGAGAGAATTGCGCGCGACGCGCCTGCCGGTGGCCACCGGCGAATTTCAGGCGATGATGCAGGTCGAGTTGGTGAACGACGGACCGGTCACCCTCCTCATCGACAGCAGGAAACAGTGAGGCGTCCGTATCGATGACACGTCTGCTCTGTGCGGTTTTCATCCTGTTCGCGGCCAGCGGGGCTGGCGCGCAGCAGCGCCCGCTCACGACCGAGGATCCCGAGACGATCGGGGCCGGACGGCTGCTCGCCGAAGCGGGCTTCGATTATTCGCGCGATGTGGAATACCCGGCCTCCGGCCTCGAGGGAGAGCTGTTCCGGTTTCCGGTCATCGGCTTCAGCATCGGCGTCAGCTCGATCGCCGAGATTCAGATCGATGGCGGCTTCTATAACCGGTTGAGCATCTCGGATCGCCGCGATGCGCCGCTCGCGTCGATGGTCACCGCAACCGGCGACTCGACCTCCAGCGTGGAGGACATCGTTATCGGCACCAAGGTTCGTCTCGTACCTGAAGGTGCGGCGAACCCCGCAATCGGGTTTCGATTCGCGACGAAACTGCCGAACGCGTCGAATGAAAGCGGCATCGGCCTCGACACGACCGACTTCTTCGCGTCGCTGCTCGTCGGCAAGACCGTACGGTCGATCCGCATCGTGGGTAACGGCGGGCTGGGCATCCTCGGCGACCCGACGCGAGGGGATCGCCAGAACGATGTGGTGACCTACGGCGTCTCGCTCGCCCGCGCCATCACCGACGCCGCGGAGCTGGTCGGCGAGATCAACGGGTGGCTCGACGTCCGCAACGGCGAACCGCCGCCTGGCACCGACTCGCGCGGCATTCTCAGAGTCGGCAGCCGCTATACCATCGGCGGCTGGCGCGGCGACGTGTCGCTCTTGTTCGGGTTGACGTCCAACGATCCGGCCGTCGGGTTCGGCGCCGGTTTCACCTACGTCTTCAACGCGTTTTCGGTGCCTTGAACATCGTCAAGGCGCACGCGTACGGAAACGACTTCCTGCTCGCACCTGCTGACGGCGCGCCGGGCGATCTGCCGGCGCTGGCCCGTGCCGCCTGTCATCGGCATACAGGCATTGGCGCCGACGGCCTGATCCTCTACACGCTGCGTGAACGCGGTGCGACGATGAAGCTGCTGAACGCGGATGGCAGCTGGTCGGAGCTCTCCGGCAACGGCCTGCGCTGTCTCGCGGCGTTGGTGGCGCACGTGCAGAATCTGCGGCCCGGTGTGACGGTCAGCATCGACAGCGACGCCGGCCTGAAGACGCTCGACTTCCTCGCACAGGACGGCTGTCGTTACGAGTTCCGCGCGGCGATGGGCCACCCGGTGGACATCCGGCAGGTCACGATCGCGGCGGCCGGTGAAACGCTGACGGCGACAGTTCTTCGTACAGGCAACCCCCAATGCGTGGTCCTCGGACCGCTGCCTGCGCCGGAACGCTTCCACATGCTGGGCCCGGCGCTGTCCACGCATTCGATGTTTGCGGAGGGCACCAACGTGGAATTCGCTCAGGTGGACGCTCCCGACCGGGTTCGGATCCTGATCTGGGAGCGCGGTGTCGGGCCGACCTCCTCGTCGGGAACCGGATCGACAGCCGCCGCCGTGGCTGCTGCCGCCCATGGCGGCGCCTCGCGTTCGATAGACGTGATGGCGCCCGGCGGGCTGCAGCACGTGGACTGGCAGGAGTCCGGAGCGTATCTGACCGGTTGGGCAGATCTGGTCCTCGAGGGGCGATGGCTCGAGGACGGCCGGACGGGCTGATGCGGACGTTTCACAGCGCGATCCAGGCCGTCGAGACGTATTCGCCTGCGGAGGAGGCGTTCAACACCCGCCGCCGCACCATTGGCCTGTTCCTCGGTCCCATCGTCTGCATCGCGCTGCTGATCGCGCCGCTACCGCTTGCCGCGCCGGCGCATCGAGTGGCGGCCATCCTGGGGATGATGATCGTCTTCTGGGTCACCGAGGCGCTGCCGCTTGCTGTCACGGCGCTGCTCGGGCCGGTCCTCGCCGTCCTGTTTCGTGTCGTCCCGGTACGTGCGGCGTTTGCCGCATTCGCCGACCCGATCATCTTCGTCTTCATCGGCAGCTTCATTCTCGCCGAGGCGATGTTCGTGCACGGCGTCGATCGCCGCATTGCCTACACCGCGCTCTCGTGGCGGTTCGTCGGGACGAGCGCCATGCGCATCCTGATCACCTTCGGGGCCGTCACGACCATTCTGTCGATGTGGATGAGCAATACCGCCACGACGGCGATGATGTTTCCGATCGGCCTGTCGATCGTGGCGCACCTCGCGCGCAGCGGCATGGAGGGCGCGCGCCAGTTCGCGCTCGTCATGATGCTGATCACCTCGTTCGGCGCATCCATCGGCGGCATGGCGACGCCGGTCGGGACGCCGCCGAACCTGATTGGCGTCGGGATGCTCGAAAAGCTTGCCGGCGTGGACATCACATTCTTCCAGTGGATGCTGCTCGGCGTGCCCGCGATGATGCTGATGTTCGGCTTGATTGTGCTCCAGTTCTACTTTGCCGGAGCGCGTCACGCGCGCGTGGACGCCACCAGCACCCAGATCGTTCGCGACGAGCTCGAAAAGCTCGGGAGCGTCTCACGCGGTCAACGGAACGTCCTCGTCGCCTTTGGCATCACGGTGCTGCTGTGGGTGGCGCCAGGCGTGTTTGCCATTGCCGGCGTGGACGATACGGCATTTGCCCGCGGCTTCGCGCAGGCCGTGCCTGAAAGCGTGGCCGCCATGCTCGGCGCGCTGCTCCTGTTCGTGCTTCCAGTCAACTGGACCGGACGGAGCTTTACCCTCACGTGGGAGCAGGCGCTGAAGATCGACTGGGGTGTGATTCTGCTCTTCGGCGGCGGCCTGGCCATGGGCGAGCTGGCGTTCTCGACGGGTCTCGCCGAAGCGCTGGGGAAAGGCATCACGGCCTGGCTGCCGTCGCAGACCACCGTCGCGTTGACGATGTTGTTCACGGGCGCCGCGATCGTGCTGTCGGAAGCGACGTCCAACACCGCCGCGGCAAATATGATCGTGCCGATTGCGATTGCGGTCTCGCTGGCGGCGGGCGTGCCGCCGCTCCAGCCGGCGCTTGGTGCGACGCTGGGCGCGAGCATGGGGTTCATGATGCCGGTGTCGACGCCGCCGAACGCGATCGTCTACAGCTCCGGCTTCATTCCGATCACCTCGATGATGAAGTACGGCATCCTCCTCGACGTCGCCGGCTTCATCATCATCGTCGGACTGGTGCTCGGCCTCGGTCCGCTGGTCTTCTAG
>JAICQE010000207.1 GCA_025938035.1 Vicinamibacteria bacterium | reverse complement strand
TCCGACGCGATCGTCATCATGACGTCGAACGCCGGATCGGAGCACTTCCGGAAGCTGCAGAGCCCGATGGGGTTCCGATCGGGCCAGATGCGAATGGAGGAAGTGCAGTCGGAGATCAACCGGGATCTCGAGCGGCGCTTCCCGCCGGAGTTCCGCAACCGCATCGACCAGGTCGTCGTGTTCGAGCCGCTGACGAAGGACGAGGTGCGGCAGATCGCGATCAAGTACATCGACGAGGTGACCGGCACGTTGAAGCGCTGGAACAAGACGATCACCATCGAGCCCGACGCGCTCGAGAAGATCGTGACCGACGGTTACAGCCTGGCGTACGGCGCCCGTTTCCTGAAGCGGGTGATCGACGATCGGATCAAGCTGCCGCTCAGCCAGCACTGGAAGGAAGCGACCGCCTTCCGTGCGACCGTCCGCGACGGTCAGGTCGTGGTGGAGGCTGCCAGCCCGCGTCTGGTGGCTTCGGCAGACCCGGACGCGATGGCGGTCTAGCTGGATCCTGGCAATGCAGAATGCAGAATTCTGAATTCAGGCACGACCTGAGTTCTGCCTGCATTCTGCATTCTGCATTCTGAATTCTGAATTCTGAATTAGTCTCGCCACCGCAGCATCTGCTGTTCCGCGACCTTCACCGGCTCGTCCTCGGGCCGGTGGCGGTCGTCACGGCGATTCAGCCCGTATTTGTCCCGCAGCGCATTGAATACGGCATGAACGTCCTTGCGGTATGAGGCGGACGCGTACTTCCGTGCATAGAGGTTCCGATATCCGCCGACGAGCTGCGGGCGCTCGGCGTCGAGCCAGCGCATGAAATGATCGCGCGTCCCGCCCTCCAGGAACATCACGTTGCAGCCGACGAATCGCGCGCCGTGGTCCGCGATCGCCTTCATCGTCTGCTCCATCAGCGCCGGGCGCGACGAGATACCGGGGACGATCGGGTTCATCAGGACGCCCGTGCGGACGCCGGCATCGACCAGCTCCCTGACCGCCCGCAGACGCTGCAGCGGCGGCGCCGTGCCCGGCTCGAGCTGCCGCCAGACATCCTCGTCCACGCACGGCACGCTGATGTAGACGCTGCAGCCGGCGCGGGCGGAGAGATCCGCCAGGATGTCCTTGTCGCGCACCACCATCGGCCCCTTGGTCACCACGCCGGCCGGGTTTCGCCGCTCGCACAGCGCGGCGAGCGCGCCGCGCGTGAGCTTGTAATGACCCTCGATCGGTTGATAGCAGTCGGTCGCCGTTCCTACCGCAACGTAATCGCCCTGCCATGATGGCTTCTGCAGCTCGCGGCGAAGGACGTCCACGAAGTTCGTCTTCACGAAAATGACCGACGCGAATTCGTCGTCCGCGCCGAGCTCGAACTGCGTGTGGTAGCGGCGCGCGTAGCAGTAATGACAGCCGTGGGTGCACCCGCGATAGGGATTCAACGTCCACTCGAACGGCATTCCCTTCACGGGATTCAGCGCCGACCGGCAGCGGATCTCCTGATACCGCGCGGCGTCGGCGCGCCGGACGGCTTCGGTCAGGGCAGCGGCGCCACCCCCGACGCGTATCAGATCGGCAATGTCGCGTGTGGTCGGTTTCGGCGTGCCCAGGTCGAACAGCAGCGGCGCGACGTTGCCGGCGCGCGAACGGGGACGGCTTTCCATGTCCCAGTCTAGTTTCGTCTTATGTTCGCCTTCAAGCCGACCGCGTTTTGCGCCAGAAATCCAGCAGATCGTCGATCATCCGCTCGAACGGAATCTCCGGCCGCCAGCCCGTCGCGTGCTCCAGCCGGCTGGCGTTTCCAACCAGAACCGGGACGTCGTTCGGCCGGAACCGTGACGGATCCTGTTCGATGCGAATCGGTACGCGGGCGCGAGCGGCGAGCGCTTCGACGATCGTGCGGACGGGCCGCGGGACACCAGACGCGATGTTGTAGACGGTTCCGGGCACGCCGTGCTTCATGAGCGCGGCGTATGCCCGCACCACATCGCGTACATCGAAGACGTCGCGGATCGGATCCAGATTGCCGACCTTGATAACCGGATCGAGCTCGCCGCGTTCGATCTGCGCAACCTGGCGCGCTACAGCTGGCGCCAGAAAGGATGGCTTCTGGCGCGGACCGGTGTGATTGAACGGACGGGTGACGATGACCTCCATTTGCCCCGTGCCGGCCCGCAGCGCGAGCTGTTCCTGAGCCAGCTTGCTGAGCGCATACGGGCTCGATGGCGCAACGGCACCGTCTTCACTGATTGGTTCGGTTGATGAGGCGTACACCTGCGCTGAGCCGGTGACCAGGATCCGGCACTGGTAGCCGAGTCGATCGACCGCGTCGAGGATGCGGTGTGTTCCGAGAACGTTCGCCGCGAGGGGACCGGCGGTGTCGTTCCACGATTCCCCGACGTGCGCCTGGCCGGCGAGATGGAATATCGCGTGCGGCCGCAGGGCCAGCAGCGCGTCGTAGACCTTCCCGCCGTCGAGAATGTCGACGCGCTGCCACCGGGCAAGCGGTGCGAGATGCGATGGCGGATCGGATCGCGACCAGCCGACGAGGTCGGTCGAGCCGGCGAGCTGCTCGAGAAGGTGACCGCCGGCGAATCCGGCTGCACCGGTGACGAGGACGACCGTGCCGCTCACGCGTTATGGCTGACCGCCAAACAGGCCGAAGAAGTTGGAAAACGTTCCAAGGCCCGCCAGCACGAACGCAAAGTTCAACCGTCGATCGCTCGGGATCGGCGAGCTGACGGATGGGAGGAAGTTGACGACCTGGAAGTCAGCGCGCACGCCGCAGCATTGCGCCATGTAGGTGCCGCCGAGGCTCTGGCTGTAGATGTACTTCGCGTCGATGTCCCAGTTCAGTGCGTAGAAGGCGGTGGTTCGTCCCTCCGCAAATCGCCACGAGGAGGACGCGGTGAGATAGCTGCTCGCGTCCGATTCGGGCGTAAAGCGCTGACGGCTGAAGCCTACGTTTGACGAGCTCGCTCCTGTCGTCAGAGTTCCGCCGGCTGTCAGAATCTGCATTCCGTTGCCGGTGACGTCGTATTCGAGGCGCGCGTTGGCGTCGAGCCCCGGCGTCGGTGAGAGGCGCGCCGTCAGGGCGATCGGCGACAGATCGACGGGCTTCAACCGCCCGGAATAGCTCACGTACTGAGTGTCAAAGAGGCTCGTTTCCGGATTCGTGTAATACGACTGCTGCACGCCGACGGTGAGGAACTCGCGGGTGGAGCCGCGCCCTTCGCCGGCTCCCCGAGTCCGGGCGATCAGACGATTCGTCAATCCGTAGGTGACCTTCGCGGCGCCCCCAACGGCAACCACGGTGGAGTCGCTCAGCGGGACACGCGCCTCGTTGGCCATCTCGGTGATGTATTCGACGTTGAAGGCCGGCTCGATGACGTGCTTCATGCGATCGGAATATCCGCTGTCGGGCGTATCCCAGATCTTCGACAGCACGGGCCCGATGACGTTTGTCTGCAGCGACAGGTACTGGCGGCTGACGCCCTCGTCGACGAACGCGCCCGATGCATCGACGCTGCGCGAGAAGTAGGTGCTGCGGTACGCCGCATTTGCGGTGACCGACAGATAGGTCAGCCTCGACAGCGGAACGCGAAGCGTCGGTGCCACATCGAAGCGCGCCAGGCTCTCGTCCGCGATCACGATGCCGTCCTCGAGCCGGCGGTTCGGTTGAAACACGTATTCGGTGCTCAGTGACGCGTAGACCGGCGAGCCGAAGAGCTTCGATGGTGCGATGTTCGCCGTCGCCCGCGGGGTGGAACCGTACACCGTCGAACTGCGCGTGTCGGTGAACTGCTCCGAGCGGGAGTAGTAGCCCCCGATCGTCGCCGGCCCATAGACGCCCGTGATTCCGCCCGACACCAGCCGGCGGCTCATCGACCGCTGATAGGTATTCTGGTGATACAGCTGCTGCGTCGATACGTCGCTGAAGTACTCCACATTGCCCTGTGCACGCAGGCGGCGGCCCAGGCTTTGATTCACCGCCGCGTCCACTTGATAGCTCGTTTGCGCCGGCAGCGTTGCGGTCGAATCGTCCTCGTCGAACACGGTTTCGCGCTGGCTGAGCCGGTAGAACCGAAACAGTCCGCTCGACCCGACGCCGCTGAGATAGCGATACTCGAGACCTGCACCCTGACCCGTGCGCGTGAACCAATCGTGGAACAACGTGGCGTCCTGGCTTCGTCCCATTGCCCAGAAGAAGCCGTTGCTCAAGGCCGTCCCACGGAACGTGGACGTTCCGAAGCTGGGCATCAGGAAACCGGTTGAGCGCTCGTCGTCGTGCAACGGGTAATACATCACCGGCAGATACATCATCGGGACGCCCTTGACGCGGAACACCGTGTGGTGCGCCAGCACGTGGTCGTCGAGGTCGATGGTGATCTTGTTGCTCCCCATGGCCCAACGCGGCGTCGGCTGCACGCAGGTCGTGAAGCGCCCGTTCGAAATCACGTACTTCTTCGGACCGACCTTTTCAATGAGGTCTCCCCAGAAGTACACGTCGGGATCCTGATTGCCAAAGACGGCCTTATCGGCGTCGGGAATGGTCAGCGTGCCGATCGCGTTCATGAACGTCGCCGTGCCGTCTTTGATGTTGAATTCGATCTGCTCCGCGCTGATCCGGCTGGTTGGTCCCTCGAATGTCACGTTCCCGGTCGCCATCATGTGTTCCGTCTTGAGGTTGATCTCGATCCGATCGGCAAAGATCCGGAAGCCCATATGACGCGGGATCGGGAAGTTCACGCGTTCTCTGAGGCGCCACAGATCGCCCTCGATTTCGATCGCGCCCTGAAAAGTTTCGAGTAGCTCGAACAGGTCGGACTGCGGCGCGGGAGCCGGGGCCGGTTGATTCGCTGGCGCGCCCTGCGCGCCGGCCTGCCCGGCGAACGCCGGAGACACCGCGGATGCACCAACGAACCACAGAAAAACGATCACGCGCACCATCGTGTCGTCCGCATCAGCGCAGAATCGCCCGCGCATGCAGGGAATCGCGAACGGCGCCGGCAAGGAAGATCGATCCGGCCACGCACACGAGGCTCGCGTGCTCGAGCGCCGCGGCGACCGCTGCGGCTGGATCGGCGATGGTCGAGACCGCCGGGCTGCGGCCCAACCGGATCTGGACGTCAGCGACTCTTCGCGCGAGCTCCGCTTCGGGGATCGCGCGTGGTGAAGGAGCGCGGGTGGCGATCACCTGCGACACGACCGGCACGAGCGTCTCGAGGATTTCACCGATGTCCTTGTCGCGCATCACGCTGATGACGAGCGGCGGCTTCTCCGGATGCTGCTGGCGCAGATAGGCCGCCAGCGCTTCGGCGCCATCCGGGTTGTGTGCCGCGTCGATCAATACGCGGCGTCCCTTGTCGACCGTCAGCAGCTCCAGGCGCGCCGGCCACTCCGTCGTCGTCAACGCCTGCGCGATCGCGTCGCGCGACACGATCATGCCGTGCCCGCGAGCTATTTCAAGGAGCCTGGTGGCCACGAGCGCGTTGCCGACCTGATGCGATCCACGGAGCGACAGCGTGAGCGGACCGTAACGGTCCTCCGGTGTCTCCAGCGTCAGCCGCGCCCGCCCGTCTTCCAGAGTGACGCCGACGTCCGCACCCGCGTGTGCGGGAATGACTTCCGAGCCGTGCGTTTCGGCGACCGCTCGAACGACGTCGACTGCGTCCTGCGGCAGATCCCCGATGACGACCGGCACTCCCTTCTTGATGATGCCCGCCTTTTCGCGTGCAATGGCGGCGATGGTGGATCCCAGGTGCTGCTGATGATCCATCCCGATGGTGGTGATGGCGGCCACGGCTGGCGTTATGACGTTCGTTGCGTCGAACCGGCCGCCGAGCCCGACCTCGATCACCGCCGCCTCGACGCCGGCGCGCCGGAACATCTCGAAGGCCATGGCTGTGGTCACCTCGAAGAAGGTCGGCGTGACGGTCAGGGTGCCGTCGGACTGCAGACGATCGACGCACGCGAGCACGTCGTCGGCGGTTTGCTGAAGGGTGCGCTGATCGACCGGTGACGCACCGATGACGAACCGCTCCGACAAATCGACGAGGTGCGGCGAGGCGTAGCGCGCCGCCCGCAGGCCCTGCAAAAGCAGGGCACGATGGGCGAATGCGGTGACCGACCCTTTGCCGTTCGTGCCGGCAACGTGCAGCGAGGCAAAGCTCCGTTCCGGGTGGCCGAGTGCGTCGCACAGGGTCTGCATGTTCTGCAGACCCAGCTTGATCCCGAAGTTCTCGAGCGCGAACAGACGTTCTAATGACAAGGGGTGGCCGGGGTCAGGACTCCCGCGAGAGTATTCCGACACCCACCGGAACGCGCTCCACTGCAGCCGGCTCCGCGCGCATGAAGCGCAGCGCGCGCGAAAGCGTCGCCTTCATCTCGCGGCGATCGACGACCAGGTCGAGCATGCCGTGCTCCACCAGGAACTCGCTGCGCTGGAACCCATCCGGCAGCTTCTGCCGGATGGTCTGCTCGATCACGCGCGGCCCCGCGAACCCGATCAGCGCCTTCGGCTCGGCGATGTTCAAATCGCCGAGCATCGCAAAGCTCGCCGTCACGCCGCCGGTCGTGGGATCGGTCAGGACTGAAATGAACGGCAGCCGCGCCCGGTCGAGCCGTGCCAGCGCCGCCGAGACCTTGGCCATCTGCATCAGCGACAGCGCTC
>JAICQE010000125.1 GCA_025938035.1 Vicinamibacteria bacterium | reverse complement strand
TAGGTCGAGAACTTGTAGCCGCGGCGGTACTCGAACTTGTCCACCGCTTTCATCAGGCCGATGTTGCCTTCCTGAATCAGGTCGAGGAACTGCAGCCCGCGGTTGGTGTACTTCTTCGCGATCGAGACGACGAGGCGCAGGTTGGCCTCGACCAGCTCCTTCTTGGCGATTTCCGCCTGCCACTCGCCACGGCCGATGACGTCGATGGTCCGGCGAAGCCGCTCGGGCGTCTCCTCCAGGTCGTCGACCATCTGTTTGACCTGCACGCGGATGTCCTTCTGCCGCTTGAGCAGGTTCCTCTTGTCCTCTTCCTTCAGCTTCGGCGCCTTGGTCTTGGCCGCGACCTTCGGGTTGAGCTGCCGGTCAACGCCCTCGAGCTCCCGCTGCACGCGCTGCACGGCGTCGACCGAGTCCTTGACCTCCTCGACCAGCCGCCGCTTGATCGTCTCGGTGAACTCGATTTCGCGGATGCGGCGCGAGACCTCGATCCACGCGCGCAGCGCGCGGAATCGCACGCGGCGGAACTTGCGCTTGTCCTTCTTCGGCGTCGCCTCGACCTTCTCCAGGGCCTTGGCGTAGTTGGCGCGTGCTTTCCGTACCTGCTCGATCTGCCCGAGCACCTCGGCGGCGCGCTCCTGGATCACCTCGTCGGTGATTTCCTCGTCGCTGAAGATCACGAGCTCGCGGATCGTCCGCTCGCCGGCGCGCAGCTGATCGCCCATGATGAGGATGCGCTTGGCGATCGTCGGCGTCCGTGAAATCGACTTGATGACGGCGAGCTTGCCGCGCTCGATGCGCTTGGCGATGGCGACTTCGCCTTCGCGCGTCAGCAGCGGGACGGTGCCCATCTCGCGCAGGTACATGCGGACGGGGTCGTTGGTCTTGTCGAGGGCTCCCGGGGTAAGGTCGAGTTCGGGTCCGTCCTCCGAGCCGTCGCGATCGAAGTCCTTGTCCGCGCGGTACGCCTTGTCGGAATCGACAACCTCGATTCCGGCGCTGCCGAAGGCGTTGAACAGGTCATCGAGATCCTCGGAGGACGTGATCTCCGAGGGGAGCATTTCGTTGACCTCGTCGTAGAGCAGGTAGCCCTTTTCCTTGCCGACGGCAATCAGCTGGCGTACTTCGTCGTATCGTTCTTCAAGCGACAAGGTCTTTCCTCCGACTACGTTTCAAGATCCAATGAGGGCTTCCATCTGCTGCAGCAGCTGACGCTTCCGCGTCAGCAGCGCGTCGATTTCGCCCGCGTGCTCCGCCGCGCCACGTTCCTGCAGCCGATCAATCTCGCTCTGAATCGCCGCGCGCTCCCGCTCACATCGCATCCGTCGAATGACGTGTACACACCCCTCCGCGTCGTGGACGTGAGGCTCCCGTTCGCTGGCAATGGCGGTGACCAGATTGGCCTCTGCCATGGTTAGACGCTCGAGCAGCGCAGCTGGAGAGAACCCCCTATCTTCGTTCAGTTTGCGCGCAAGATCCAGCACCGATCCTGCGCTCAGGCCCTTTAGATCTACCGGCTCCAGGCCGGCCAGCGCCGGCAGCGCACGCTGCGGATCGTGAATCAGCAGCCAAATCAGCCCTTTCTCGGCCTTGGTGACCTGCCCGAAGGTCGGGAGCTCCCGGGCGGTAAACGTCGTTTGTTTCTGCGCGGCAGCCCGCCGGATCTGCGCCCGGACAACATCTTCGGTGACCCGGGCCTTGTGCGCCAGCCGGTCCGCAAACCGGTCCCTGAGCGCCACGTCCGGAATCCTGCCCGCCACGGGAAGCATCTCGTTGAGGAATTTCACGCGGCCTTCGTCCGTATTCAGGTTCTGCCCGGCAGCAGCGCGGTCGAGCAGATACTCCAAATACGGCTGCGAGTGCCGCAATCGTTCACCGTACGCCCGGCCGCCGTGCTTGCGCACGTAGGTGTCGGGGTCTTCGCCGGCGGGAAGGATCGCGACGTTGACGTCAAATCCTTCCGCCACCAGCATTTCGCACGATTTCGCCGTCGCCCCCTGGCCCGCCGCGTCCGGATCGAAGCTCAGCACGACCTTGCTCGTAAAACGCCGCAACTGCTGAGCCTGCAGTGGCGTCAGCGCGGTGCCGCAGGAGGCGACCACACCCTGCGCGCCGGCTTGGTACACCTGCGCGAAGTCGAAATACCCCTCGACGAGCACCGCCAGTCGGCTTTCCCTGATCGCGTTTTTCGACAGGTGCAGACCGTAGAGGGTCCGGCCCTTCGTGTAAATCGGTGTTTCAGGGGAGTTCAGGTACTTCGGCTGCTGATCCGCGTCGAGGGCGCGGCCGCCAAAGGCGATCACCGCTCCGTTGTCGCGGCAGATCGGGATCATCAAGCGGTTCCGGAAGCGATCGCTCGTCGAGCCATCCTCGCGCTGCGAGAGGAGCCCGGCACGAACGAGCGCCGCCTCCGTAAACCCCTGTTTCACCAGCGCCCGTTTCAGCGTGTCGCGTCCCGGCGGCGCAAAGCCGAGCCCAAGTGTCGTGCTGGTGTCGGGTGACACGCCGCGCGCGGCAACCAGATTCCTGATGCGTGCCGCCGCGGGCGATTCGAGCTGCTCGCGGAACCAGGCCGCGGCTGCCTCGTGAATCTTGAGCAGCGTCTCGCGCTCCGCGGCGCCGGCGCGCTGCTCGTCGCTCTGCTCCAGCTCGGGTATCGGGATGCCGAACCGCTGCGCGAGCTGCTTGACGGCATCGGTGAAGCCGATCTTTTCGTGCAGCTCCAGGAACTTGATGACGTCCCCGCCGGCACCGCAGCCGAAGCAGTGAAAGAACCCTTTGTCGCGGTTGACCTGGAACGAAGGGGTCTTCTCGCCGTGAAACGGACAGAGGCCCTTGTAGGTCGCCCCGGCCTTCTTCAGCGACACGTAGTCCTGAACGACGACAACGATGTCCGCCTGCTGCTTCAGGTCGTCGATGAACCGTTGAGGAAAAAGGGCCATATACGGCAAAAGTCAAAAGTCAAAAGTCAAAAGGTAAAAGTCAAAAGACGTTCCTTTGCCTTTTGCCTTTTGCCCTTTGACTTTCCATTAATCTTTCAACTCCACGATCGTCGCCCCGCCGCCACCCTGATTCTGCGGAGCCGCATCGAACTTTGTGACAAGCGGATGTTCCTTGAGAAACGCGCCGATGGCGCGCCGCAGCTGGCCGGTGCCGTGGCCGTGCACGATGCGCACCTCGCGGACGTCCGTCGTCAACGTCTCGTCGAGAAACTTCTCGAGCCGTGTCAGCGCCTCGTCAACGGTATTGCCGATGACGTTCAGCTCGGTCAGCGACCCGGTGCGCGGCTGAAGGTCGATGTTGACCCGGACGGCGGGTCGTTCCGCCTTCGCCAAGGCTCCGGCGGACAAGCCGCCGGAGATCGTCCGTAGGTCACGAAGCGACGCCCGCAGGCGCTTTCCGCGGACGTCGACCTCGGCATGCTTGCCATGCAGCTCGACGACGACGCCTTCTATTCCCAGCGCGCCCACCGCCACCCGGGATCCCACCTCAATGACGTCCCGCCGTACGTCCGTGGGCGCCGCGGACGGCAGGGCGACGCCGGCGCCTTCCTTCAAACGTGCCACGACGTCGTCCAGCGCCGCGCGGGCGTCTGCGCGCGCCGCGCCGGTCTCGCCCGTGCTGATGCCGGCGGCGACTGTCTTCTCACCCGAGCGGAGTCGCACCGCTGCCTGCTGTGAAAGCTCCGCTGCGCGCGCCTTCAACCCTTCGATCACGGTATCGATTTCCCGGCGCGCGGCGCGCACCTGGTCTTCGAGCCTGGAATCCAGGCGTTTCCGGAACGTCTCCTCGCGATCGCGGACGGCCGCTTCGCGCGCCCTCAGCTTCCGCTCGGCTTCCGCGACCGCGAGGCGCTCCGCCGTTGCCTGCTTGCGCTCCCGCTCGAGGCGCCGCAGGTCGTCGTCCACGCGCGCGAGATGTTCGGCCAGCTGCTGTTCACGTTCGCTGAGATTCTCGCGCGCGGAGGCGATGACCTCGCGCGGCATGCCCAGCCGTGCGGCGATCTCGATCGCCAGGCTGCGGCCAGGCGACCCGTACATCAGCTTGTAGGTCGGCGCGAAATTCTCGGGATTGAAACCGAACGCCGCGCCCGCCACCCCGTCGGTCGTCGACGCGTACGACTTCAGCGCGTCGTAGTGTGTCGTGGCGATCACGTGTGAGCCGCGGCGCCGGAAGTGATCGATGACCGCGGTACCGAGCGCGCCGCCTTCGACCGGATCCGTGCCAGCGCCCACTTCGTCGAGCAGGATCAGCGACGGCAGCGTGAGGGTGCGATCCATCGACACCACATTCGTGATGTGCGCCGAAAACGTGCTGAGACTCGCGGAGATCGACTGCTCGTCGCCGATGTCGGCAAATACCGACTTGAAGACGGGCAGCTTCGAGCCCTTGTCGGCGGGAACATGCAGCCCCGCCTGTGCCATCAACGACAGCAGGCCCGCCGTTTTCAGCGCGACCGTCTTGCCGCCGGTATTCGGGCCGGCGATGACGAGGACGCGAGTAGGTGGTGTGAGGAGGATGTCCACCGGGACGGGGGATTGGGGACCGGGGATCCGATCCCCGATCCCTGATCCCCGATCCCCATGACTACGTTCTGCGACGCTGCGTATTAACAGCGGATGCCGCGCGCCGATGAGCTCGAAGCTTCCGTCCGTGGCGATGACCGGCTCCACTGCGTCGGTCATCAACGAGAACCGCGCCCGTGCCTGGATCACATCCAGCTCAGTGGCGACGTTCAGCGTGCGCGTGAGATCGTCCGGCCGTCCGCGGAATCGATCGGTCAGCTCGAGAAGGATGCGCCGAACCTCCTCTGTTTCCTGTTCCTCGAGCGCGACAATCTCGTTGTTGATCTCGACGGTCTCCATCGGCTCGACGAACAGGCTGGCGCCGCTGGCCGAGCCGCCGTGCACGATGCCGGGAATCGCGCTGCGATGCTCGGCGCGCAGCATCAGGACGTAGCGTCCGTTCCGATCGGTGACAACCTGCTCCTGCAGGTATTTCGATGTCTCGCGGCCCCGCAGGAAGGAGTCGAGCGTGCTCCGCAGCCGCGACTTCTGTTTGCGCAGGCGTTCGCGAATCGAGGCGAGCGCGGGGCTGGCGTGATCCGCGACCTCGCCGGAGGGCTCGACCTTCCGCCGGACCTCGGCGATCTCCCCCTTGAACGACGCGATGGTTTCGACCAGACCGTTCAGCAGCGGGAACGCGTCGCCGACCGGTCGAACGGCACCGCGTGTCTGCTCGATCGATTCGAGGTAGTCCGCCACCCCGGACAGCCGCAGCGGCTCCAGCGCGCGCCCGTCGACGGCAAGCGCGGAAATGATCGCGTCGAGGTCTGCGGGTGGACGAAGAGGGAAGCCCGGATGATCGGCGAGGACCCGCGCCCCCTCGGTTGTCGCGCGCTGCGCGCGTGCGACGGCCGCCGCATCGGTCATCGGTTGGAGCTCCGCCAGCCGCCCCTGACCGGTGGACGTGGCGGCCAGGCCGGCCACGACCGAGACGATGCGATCGAATTCAAGGGCCCTGAGGGCGCCTGCATGCATTGGAGAAATCAGAAGAGAGCGGCGACCGTTCAGTGTAGCAAACGGCCATCGCCCAGCGGGCAACGGGCCAGCGACGACCGGCCGACGGCGGAAGGTTGATGCGTACCAGTCGACGCCCGGTGCAGCTGGCGCGACCCGGCGCGAGTTGCCCTGCGTCGAGTGGCCGCGTCCATCTGTGGAATCTGCCGTTGACGAGGTGCAGGTCGGCAATCTGCGCAACCGCCGGCCGTGACTGCGCTCCCAGGCTTGGTCCGCCGTCGCCCAGCGAAGGCGGTCTCAATCCGAACGCCGCAGCGACGGCCGCGCGTTGCGGAGCGTCCACCGGCGCGAATTTTGGCACCAAAGGCGGCGAGAAGGGTCTCCGGTTGGCGGGCGCGCGAACACGAATGGCGAGGACGCTGGCGCCGCAAGTCTAACGATTTGGAACCGGTGTCCGGGGTTCGGTTGTTGCACTCACCACATCGGAGGTCTTTCCTTATGACTCTTCGGTATGTGCTAGGCGGCGTAACAACGGTTGTGATCGGCTGTGGTCTCTCGATCGGCGTGGCGTTCGCACAGCAGCGAGACGGAGGCCTGCTGCCGCTGGACCAAAGCGGCGAGGTGACCGTCACCGGATGTTTGATGCGCGGAGATCAGCTCCGCGCCGGTGACTCGGACAAGTTCGCTCTGGCGCGCCCGCGAGCAGGTTCCGTGGCCAGCGTGCCGGAGCGGACATGCTCGGCGGACGCAGACGCGACTGCCGTTCACCTCGATAACCCGGAAAAAGGCGATATCACTGAGGCAATGCTTGGCCGCTGGATAGAGATCCACGGCAGGCTGGAAAAGGAAACCAGCTCCCACGACAATCTTCGGGAGTTGGATGTATTGTCCGCCAGACTGATCCCTGTGGAGGCTCCGCGCGTGGCCGCGGCGCCCGCACCTGAACCAGCAGCACCCGCACCAGCGCCAGCGCCAGCGCCAGAGCCAGAGCCTGCGCCGATACCTGTAGCGACCAGCGGACAGGCTGCTCCGGAACTACCAACGACAGCGAGCTACGGTCCCCTCGCGGGACTGATTGGGCTGTTTGCATGCGCAGGAGGAATTGTTCTTCGCTCGTTACGGTCGCGGCAACGCGGCTAGTACGTCGTTCGTTCCCCACCTCCTCGACGCAGGCACGAGAACTCAGTTCTCGTGCCTGCCACCTGACGTCTGATCCCCGATCCCCTCGATGGATTCGAGGTAGTCCGCCAGGCCGAACAGCCGCAGCGGCTCCAGCGCGCGGCCTTCGACGGCAAGCGCGGAAATGATCGTGTCGAGGTCCGAGGGTGGACGAAGAGGGAAGCCCCGATGATCGGCAAGGAACCGCGTCCCTTCGGTTGTCGCGCGCTGCGCGCGTGCGACCGCCGTGGCATCGGTCATCGGCTGCAGCTCCGCCAGCCGTTCCTGGCCCGTGGACGTGACCCCCAGGCCGGCGACAACAGCGGCAATCCGATCGAATTCAAGGGCCCGAAGGGCGCCGGCGTGCATTGGAGAAACCAGAAACGTGAGCGGCGACCGTCCAGTTTAGCAAACCGCCAAACCCGCGGGATGGCCGCGGCAGGTCGCCTGAAGGCGGACACTACGACTGACGGACACGACGACTGGCGGACACGACGACTGGCGGACACGACGACCGGCGGACACGACTGAGGAACGCTACGGCTGACTGGTGACGCGCGACACGAAACGCCAGATCTCTTCGGCGGCGTTGATCACGGTCGTTGGCGCGCCGCTGATCTCGTCGCGTCCCCGCGACGGAGCGCCAGGCCAGAGGTGGCCCACGCCGGTCAGCTTCCAGTGCGCGACGCGAGCGCCGGCGGCGCAGCCGTCCCACTCCAGCAGCGTTGCTGTCTGGGCCGTCGCTCCCGACCGCCCTGCGCGATTTTCGACGACGCGAGTCGTTGCCGCACAGCCGTTGTGACGGCGCCACTTCTCCAGGCCTTCGAGTGCGGGACGATGCGACGATCGCACGTCCGTGCCGGGAAACGGCGGGCCGACGCCACCTTCGTACAGTGCGCGTGGATCGTTCACGCTGTGGATCGCGAGCACCGCGACGCGCCGGCCCGGAGTGAATCGCTCCTGGCTGATTCCGCCGGCGACAGGAACGATTGCCGCGATGCGGTCGGCGCGTTCGGCGCCGAGGCGGTACGCCATCATGGCGCCGTTCGAGTGGCCTGTGGCGTACACACGCCGCGGATCAACCGCCGTGCGGCGCGCGAGATCGTCCAGTACGGCGATGGCGAACCCGGCATCGTCCACCCGCTGGTTCATCGCGTAGCCGCAGCATTCGCCTGCGTTCCAGGTGAGCAGGCGGCGCGGCAGAACGCCTGTGCCGTTGGGGTACACGACGATGAATCCTTCGCGGTCGGCCACTGCGTCGAGTCCTGCGTAGTTCTTGAAACCGTCAGCCTCTCCGCCGCCGCCGTGGAACGCGATAACGACCGGACGCCCGCGAGCCGTATCGGCCTGTGCGGCGAAGCCTTTGCCGAGGCGGTCTGGCGGCAGATGCACGAGATACGAACGTCGCCGCCCGCCATGCTGCAAGGCGAACGAATGGTCTCCGGTATCCAGAGTCACTCGCGTCGATTGAGCCGCGCCGGCAACGGGCGGCGCCGCGGCCGGGAACGTAACGGCGGTCAGCGGCAGCACGATGACCAGAAGCGCCGTGACATCCTTCTTCGCGTTCTTCGCCATCTTTGCGGTCTTCGTGGTTCAGTCGTGGTACTTGGAAAAGCTGTTAAAGCGTGAACATGAACGAGACAATCACAACTGAACAGCGCCGCATCGGCTGACCCTTACCGATGATCATGACCAGGTCAGATTGTGCTGGCCGAAGGGGAGATCGCGGAAGCGTTTGCCGGTGATCTGGAAGATCGCGTCGCCGATCGCCGACTGCACCGAGGTGGCGCGATCGTGCCCCACGCCGATCAGCCAGTGTGCCGTCGGGAAGAAGCGGATGTTGATCACCGGCGGATCTTCATTGATGCGCGACACCGGGAACGTATCGAAGTTGTTCTCGGCGATGCGGCCGTCCTTGATCGTGCACGCCTGGTGCATCGCGTCGTTGTAGAACCAGGTGATCTGACCCTCGATCTGTTTCCGGACCGACAGCGGATTGACCAGGCCGAAGCCGGTTTCATGGGCGACGTCCACGCGCTCGAGCCTGACCTTGCCCTCGCGGCTCACGGAGACGGTGTGGACCATGGCGCTGATTGTCGCCATGCCGTTGGTTTCCGCGCCTCGCTCCTCCAGCGCGATGGCGCGCGCCGTGCCCGGCGGCAGCGGCGTGCCCCAGCCCGACATCTCGGCGGCCAGATCGAGCGCCTTGATCATGTCGGCCTTGTAGGGGAGGGTCGTCCGCGCAATGAGCTCGCGTCGATAGAGATACGGGTCCTTGCCAGCCGCACGCGCGAGTTCGTCCATGAAGCTCTCGCGATAGAACTCGTGCGCGGCCTGGCCAATCCCGCGGCGCGTGCCGACCGGCACGTGGAACTTTGTCGTGTGGTTCGAGTAGCGATAGTTCGGCACGTGGTAGCGCGAGACCTCGTTGAAGGACGCGTCGGGACCGAAGCCGCCCTCCTGCATGGCCGTGCGCACGTCGATGGCGATCGGCCAGCCGTCGCGGTCGAGAGCGGCCTTCAGGCGCGCCACACCCATGGCGCGATACGTCGTGCCGATGAAGTCCTCCTCACGCGTCCACAGCATGTGAATCGGCGTGCCGCGGTTCGCGTTGGCAATCATGATCGCGTGCTCGGCCTGCGGGCCGTTTCCGTTCCTGCCGAATCCGCCGCCCAGGTGACAGAGATGCAGGTGGACGTTGGCCTCCGGAATCCCGGTAATCTTGGCTGCGCTGAACCGTGTTTCCTGCGGGCTCTGATCGCCGATCCAGATGTCTACGCGATCGTCGGTGACGAGCACCGTCGCGTTGCCCGGCTCCATGCGCGCGCGCGGCAGAAACGGCGTCGAGTAGGTGGCCTCGACGATCTTCGCGGCGTCCGCAAATGCCCCCCCGACGTTGCCCTGATTTGCCCGGACGGTGCCGGGTTGATCGAGCGCCGCGATCAGCGACGCGCGCATGTTGGCCGTGGTGAACGCCGCATGGGCCGGCGGAATGTCCCATTCGATCGGCATCTTGTCGATGGCCGTCTTCGCCTGGTACCAACTGTCGGCGATGACCGCGACGCCGCCGCTGAAGATGCGACCGCGGGTGAGTGCGGGATCGGGGACAGGGAATTGAACGGCCGAGCGGACGCCCGGCATGCGGCGGATCGCCTCGAAGTCATACCGCCGCACGTCACCGCCGTACACCGGGCACGTCCTGACGGCCGCCCACTTCATCCCGGGACGCCGCACGTCTATGCCATAGACCGCGCTGCCGGTCACCTTTGACGGGACGTCGAGGTTCTTCTGCTCGGTGCCCATCAACGTCCACTGGTCCGGCGGCTTGATCGCGATCCCTTCAGGGTTCGGGTGCGGGGTCTCGGCGGCCCGCGCCGCGATTCGGCCATACGTCGTGGAGCGGCCGCTCGGCGGGTGTGTGATGACGCTGTTCTTTGCGGTCAGTTCGGCGACGCGCACGTTCCATAACGCAGCCGCCGCCAGCAGCAGCCGCTCGCGCGCTTCGGCGCCGGCGAGCTGCAGATAGTAGCGTCCGTCTTTCACGGATGATGCCGCGTTCGTCCGCATCCGCCTGTAAAGGCTGTCGGGAATACCAGACACCCCCGTGCGATCGCGATTGCCGAACGTGGGCACGCCGCCGCCTCTGGGATCGGTGGCGCCATTGCCCGGTACGGGCAACGTCCACGCCGGGGCCATCTCCCGGGCGTCCCGGTTTGCGGACGCGTATTGCGGCCGCACCCGGCTCCAGTCGCATTGCAGCTCTTCGCAGACCATCATCGCGTTCGAGGTCCAGACGCCCTGACCGAGCTCGGTCTGCGCGATGCGGATCGTCACCGTGTCGTCCGGCGCGATGACAATCCACGCATTGATTTCACGCGCCGAGGCTTCTTCGTACCAGGGACCGGCCCCGGCGCTTTGCGCGTGTGCCCTCGCCGGCAGCCAGAAGCCGAGCACGAACGCGCCTTGCGCGGCGGCGATCGTCGCCAGGAACTCACGGCGGTCCACGCTCGATGCCATGACGCTACTTCCTCATCAGCCGCGCGGAGAGGTGAATGGCCTGCCGGATGCGGTGGTACGTGCTGCAGCGGCAGATGTTGGTGATCTGGGCGTCGATGTCGGCGTCGGTCGGGTTCGGACGTGTCGTGAGCAGGGCAAGCGTGCTCATGATCATCCCCGGCTGGCAGTAGCCGCACTGCGGTGTGTCGAATTCCTTCCAGGCGATCTGAATGGGATGGCTGCCGTCGGGCGAGAGCCCTTCAATCGTCAGGACCGGGCTGCCGACGGCGGTCGAGGCGGGAACGCTGCACGAACGGACTGCGCGACCGCCCACGTGCACCGTGCAGGCGCCGCACTGACCGATTCCGCAGCTGAACTTGGTGCCCGTCAGCCCGGCCTGATCCCGAATCACCCACAGGAGCGGCGTCCGTGGGTCGGCGTCGATGGTATGCCGCGTCCCGTTGACGATCAGATCGAACGCCATACCTGCGCGGATTGTAATCCCGTTCGTCGCGCCCTTCGCGCACTGCCTGCCGTCTCGACGGCCGAATTCGTGGATTCGGCGTCTAAGGACACAACCCGGCGTTATACGGGTAATATAGGCGCGCCAGCTGCCCTCGGAGGTTCTATGCGGTCCTTCAAGCCGCTTGTCGTCGTTGCCCTCCTGTCGTGTGCCGCTGCCGGTGTGCGCGCACAGCAGCAGTTCACGCTCCTCGCGAGCATCGTCGATCCCGCCACCAACGCCAGTCCCGAGAAGATCGACGCCGGGGAGCTGCGCGTGCTGGAAGACGGCGTCACCGGAAAAGTCCTTCGCGTGGACGCGGTCGATCGCGTGGTGAAGGTGCAGGTACTGGTGGACAACGGCGCGGGCGTCGGCAGCGAGAGCATCGCTGATCTGCGGAAAGGGCTGCGCGGCCTGATCGAGACGCTGCCGCCCGGCGTCGAGACCAGCATCTACACTACGGCGCCGCAGGCGCGGCCGCTGGTGCGCCCAACCACTGACCGTGCGGCGCTGCTGAAAGGCGTGGACCTCCTCACGCCCGATCGGACCACCGGACTGTTTACCGAATCGCTGGGCGAAGCGGCGCAGCGTGCGACGAAGGAAAAGGAAGACGTCTTCACCGTGATCATCAGCGCGGCCTCGAGCGCCGGGGACAACAACGTACAGGACCGCGACATCCAGCGTGCGTTCGACCGGATCCAGAGCCGGCCGATGATCGTCCACGTGCTGCTGTACAGCGGCGGCCCCGCGCGTGCGTCCGGCGGCATAGTCCAGACCCAGGTCGGACTGGCGGTGACGAAAGCGACCGGCGGACGCTACGAGAACATCAACACGATGAGCCGCTACGTGTCGTTGATGCCGGAGCTCGGCGCCGAAGTGGCCAAGCAGATGGCCGGCCAGACGCGGCAGTTCCGCATCCTCGCGCAGCGTCCCGACGGCAAGACCGGCAACCTCGGAGGCGTCAGCCTCGGCGTGACCGGCAAGCAGGTGACGGGTCTGACGCTCGAGCGCACGAACACGAAGTAGGCGAGGGCACCCCGTCAACGGGGTGCCTGCCGTTCCTGTCTTCGCGATCTTCGCGCCCTTCGCGCTTCACAGGTGATTGATCGCGCTGGCCATGCACGCTGCGCCGAAGCCGTTGTCGATGTTCACCACCGCCACGCCGTTTGCGCAGCTGTTCAGCATGCCGAGCAGCGCTGCGATTCCGCCGAAGCTCGCGCCGTAGCCGACGCTGGTCGGCACGGCGATGACCGGCGTGTGAATCAAGCCGGCGACGACGCTTGGCAGCGCGCCTTCCATTCCAGCGACCACGACCACGACGCGCGCCGCTTCGAGCCGCGCGCGCTCCTGCAGCACGCGATGGATGCCCGCGACGCCGACGTCGTAGAGCCGGTCAACCGTGTTGCCCATCACATCCGCGGTGATCGCCGCCTCTTCCGCAACCGGTAGATCGGAAGTGCCGGCGCACACCACGAGGACGGTGCCCGCACCCGCCGGCGCCGTTGCCTGCCGCAGCGTGATGACGCGGCCCTGGTCGTGGTACTCCGCCGCCGGGACCATCGCACGAACCGCGTCGAACGCGTCGCGCGACGCCCGCGTGACGAGCAGCGTCTGACCACGGGCGACGATGCGCTCGGCGATGGCGGCTATCTGAGCCGGCGTCTTTCCCAGCCCGAGTATGACCTCGGGGAAACCTTGCCGAACCTCGCGGTGCGTGTCGATGCGTGCAAACCCGAGATCCTCGAAAGGCGCCGCGCGCAACGCCTGAAGAATACGCTCCGACGCGTGGCGTGTTTCGAGCGCGCCGCGCTTGACGTCGTCCAACAGGCGCTGCAGATCGTCAAAGTTCATATCGCATATAATCCGTTTTTGTGCTGAGCGCAGCAGGCCGCCCTGAGCAGCGTCGAAGGGCCCACACATGACGACCGGCGAAACTCTCGTTCTCGCGACTTACTTTTTCGTCCTCGTCATTCTCGCGGTCTACGGGTGGCACCGGTATTTCCTGGTCTACCTGTACATGAAGAACAAGGACCGCCATCCCACGCCGATGGGGATGGACAGGCTGCCGAGAGTCACGGTCCAGCTTCCGATCTACAACGAAATGTACGTCGCGGATCGGCTGATCGATGCGGTCTGCCGGTTGAACTACCCGCGCGAGCTGCTGGAGATCCAGGTCCTCGACGATTCCACCGACGAGACGCGCATTGTGGCGGAGCGCGCCGTCATGCGCAATGCCGCGAGCGGCATCGACATCAGCTATCTCCATCGGACCGACCGCACCGGGTACAAGGCCGGCGCGCTCGAGGCGGGTATGAAGGTGGCCAAGGGCGAGTTCATCGCCATTTTCGACGCCGACTTCATTCCCTCGCCCGACTTCCTGGAGAGGACGGTTCCCTACTTCGGCGACAATCGCATCGCCCTCGTGCAGGCGCGGTGGGGACACATCAACCAGGACTATTCGCTGCTCACGAAGATCCAGTCGATCCTGCTCGACGCGCACTTCGTGCTCGAGCACGGCGCGCGGAACCGCGCCGGAATGTTCTTCAACTTCAACGGCACCGCGGGGATCTGGCGGCGAACGGCAATCACCGATGCCGGCGGGTGGCAGCACGACACGCTGACCGAAGATCTCGATCTGAGCTATCGCGCGCAGCTGCGCGGGTGGAAGTTCGTCTTCCTGCCGGGACTGGTCGCGCCGGCGGAAGTTCCGGTCGAGATGAACTCGTTCAAGTCGCAGCAGCACCGCTGGGCCAAAGG